>CAXHHS010000315.1:0-7578 GCA_964015645.1 uncultured bacterium | reverse complement strand
TCTCGATTTACATTTATTTTCCCCACGAAATACACTAATAGACACAAATTTAAAAGATCAAATGAGGGTGAAAAATTATCGAATATACCCTTCCGTGTTATTTCTCGTATTTCGCTCCGTAAGGAGCCCCTACGGGGTAGGAAATTAATAGAATGAATTGCCGCTGTCTACTCCGGTGGCAGCTTGGAAAAAAGGGCATCGACATCGACACCGGTTTTTCGCAAATTTCGCATTTCGCGCAGGTAAATGAGGCTGGCGATGGCCATCACGATCAGCCAGGATATTGTGGAATGAAAATACCAGGCATCGACGGCTGCGGAAAAGTCTTTCCAGATGTGAATGATCAAAAAACTGACGATCATAATCGCGCCGAAGAGGGCGAGCGGCGCCTGGATGCCGCGTTTGGGGAGAACCGTTACATAACCGGCGATTTCGGGATTGCGCTTCGGCAGGGCGAGCACGGAAAGGCACATCAGCAAAAAATTTACCAGCATCGATGTTACCAAAATATCCACTCCCAGGAAAAAATCACCGGCGAGATGGCAGCCGAGGATGCTGACTGTGGCCATCATTCCGCTCAATATAAGCGCAACATGCGGTGTATGCCTCTTGGGATGAACGCTGGCCACTTTTTTTGGGAAAATGCCATCTTCTGCCCAGGCAAACATTAGCCGCGAGACAGCTAATAACATCGCCGGTAAATCGTTGATGAGGGCAATCGTCGCACCGGCCACAATCGCAACCGCCCAGCCTGCCGGAAGGAGATATCCTAGCAATCCCGGCGCAGTTATATCGCGCACCAGCGCTTCTTCCGCAATAAACTCCCAGGGAACGGCATGATACACTGCCGCGGTAAATAGCAAATAAAACGATCCCACGGAAACCACCGCAATCCCAATCGCCAATGGCAAATTACGGTTGGGATTACGCGCCTCACCGCCGGCCTGGGCAATGGAATCGAACCCGATAAAGCTGGAAAACAAAATGGCGGAAGCGGCTAAAAATTTGCTGAAGTCGAATACGGATGTTCCGGCATCTGGTATTTGGCGGCCTTCACGTTCCAGGAGGGCAGCGGCAAAATCGCTGTGGTCGAACGAAAACCCCGCCACAATAACGATTGCGCCGAGCGCGAACATCAGGAACATCATGGGAATTAGGGTTTGTTCATACAATTTTAATCCGCGCATATTAATTCCGACGAACGTCCACAAAAATACCAGTGAAATGCTTACCCGGATCGGCCCGTTTTCCAGGGCTTCGGCAAAAGCCACCCATTCTAACGCTGAAAAAACGTCGCGCATAAAGGGTACTAACACATACGAGATGACGCCAATGGCAATCGAAAGGCCAAACCACTGTGAAAAACTCGCCACAAATCCCAGGTAAGGATTGAGCGCGCGGCTGGCGTAAACATAAGTCCCCCCGGCGCGCGGCATGGCCGAGGCTAAAATTGCGTAGGCTAACGCCGCCAATACTGCCGGTACCGCTGCAAATAAGTATGCCGGCAACACATCGGGGCCAATTCCCGGAACGCTGCGCTGGATCATAAAGGGAATTATATTGATAGCGGCGCCTAACATGGAACAAATTCCGGTGGCAGCCAAACCGAGAAGACCGATATTTCGCGTCAGGCCGGTGCGAGTAGAAACGTCAGGTTGTTGAGACATAGATTCCTTTCGTGCTAATCATCGATAACAACTCAGCAATATAAGGATTTTCGGGAAAATCGCAAAATGGCGTAGCCGGTAATTTTTCGCTTGTTTCAAAATCAAAAAACTGTACTTTTGGTAAAAAATGAGAAAGGCACGAGATGCAAGATAAACCGGTTGTTTTGGTAACCGGCGCCAGCCGGGGAATTGGCAGGGCGATTGCCGTCAAATTTGCGAAAGAAGGACATGCCGTTGCGCTTACCGGCCGCAGCGAAGAAGGATTGCAGGAAACGGTTCAACTTATCGAAAAAAACAGCGGGTTATCGCCACTGACAATTACCACGGATTTGCGCGACTCCCGCCAAATTGATCACCTGGCAAATACGGTTTTGGAAATGTGGGGTAAAGTTGATGTGCTGGTAAATAATGCCGGAATTCTACATCTTAAACCGTTCCTGGAAATTCAACCGGAAGAGTTGCAGGAAATGTTAGATGTAAACATTAAAGCCGTATTTGAATTAACCCAAAAGATCGTTCCGGGCATGATCGAGCGCAAATCCGGTGCGATTGTTAACATCGCATCCCTGGCGGGAAAAAACGGGTTTAAAAGCGGCACGGGGTACGCTGCGACAAAATTTGCCCTGCGGGGATTTGCTGCGTCCCTGATGTTAGAACTGCGCGCCCATGATATTCGCGTTATCACCGTTTTTCCCGGATCGGTAAATACCCGGATGATCGGGCGAAACCCCAATGCACCGAACGCTGATACAATGCTGCAAGCAGAGGATGTCGCTCACGCCGTTTTCGCTGCCGTTTCTGTTGATTCCCGCGCAATGATGAGTGAAATTGATATTCGCCCCAGCAATCCGAAGAAAGGATAAAAGCCGGCTTGTCGCCGATTTTTTTCCGATTGTTTGTTAGTGCAAAGCGCTGAGGACCGAGAGCTGAGGGGCAACGTAATTCATTTTACCCTCTGCGCTTTGCCCTTTGCTCTTTACTGAATAAAGACGCTATTAAAGTTTGATTTAAGATACAATTTTAAAAGGATTATTTAGTACTTTCACTCGCTTGCCGAAGATAATTCTTTGAGCAATAAAATCCATTTAGAACGAGCGAGATTTTTTCTGACGAGTATAGCATGATAGATATTCATAATCATATTATTTACCAATTTGATGACGGGCCGCGATCACTGGAAGAATCCCTGGAAATGCTGAAAATGGCCTCCGACCAGGGCATTACCGATGTATTCGCAACGTCTCATTTTAGCGAAATGGTTCCCGAAGAATTAGAAGAAGATTATTTTCAAAAGCTGGAAATTTTACGCAGGGAAGTTCGCGATCAAGAAATCGGCATTCGCCTGCACTCCGGTTCGGAAATATTTTTCCACCACTACATGTTGGAAACGGTAAAGCAAATTCGAGTATCAACCCTTGGAGGGCTGGAAAAATATGTGCTGATGGAATTTCCGTTATTCTTAATGCCCACCGGCGTGGAAGATACCTTGTATCGGTTAACAATGGAAGGGTTTATACCGATTGTAGCTCACCCGGAACGTTATTCTGCCCTGCACAATAATCCTCGAAAGATTTTGAATTTTATCAAATTTGGCGGATTGTTGCAAGTCAATGCCGGGAGTGTTTTGGGTGAATTCGGGCGCACCGTAAAAAAAATTGCCATGTGGCTGTTAGAAAATCAACTGGTGCATTTTATCGGCTCTGATGCCCATTCACCTTCCGGCGGACGAACGTTTAAGTTGCTGCAAGCCGCTCACGAACTTGAAGCACACCTCGATAAAGCCTACATCAACGCCCTGGTAGAAACCAATCCTCGTTGTATTATTGATAATATCAAGCTGGAAAAAATGGAAATCCCGGAAGCCGAACCGGAACCCGCCGGGTTTTTAAGCAGGGTTCGCAGGCGGATCAAGTTTATTTAGCTTACAATTTCTCCTCAAATAAACCATACAGCAATGGTAGCAAGAATAACGTCGATATTGTGGAAGTAATTAATCCACCGATTACGACTGCGGCCAATGGCCTTTGGATTTCCGAACCAACACCGGTTGTCAGCAGTAATGGAATTAACCCCAAAATGGTGGTGAAAGATGTCATCAAAATCGGCCTTACTCTTAGTGCTGCACCGTGTTTAATTGATTCCGGCAACGAAGGTTTTTCTTTTCTCTGCTCATGAATAAAACTGACCATCACAATTCCGTTTTGTACAGCGGTTCCGATGACGGCTATAAATCCCACCGAGGCGGGTACGGATAAATATAATCCCATTATCCAAAGTGAAAGAGCACCGCCGATTAAAGAAAAAGGCAGGTTCAGCAAAATCAGGGATGATTGTTTTAGCGATCTGAACATCATAAACAAGAGAATAAAGATTAATATTAATGTGATCGGAAGAATGATCATCAGCCGCCGGTTAGCGCGTTGCTGATTTTCGAATTGGCCGCCCCATTTTAAAAAGTAGCCGGTGGGGAGATTCACCGATTGAGTGATGGCGGCTTGTGCTTTGCTAACAAATGTACCGATGTCAATACCGCTGATATTTAACTCCACGGTTATTTTTCGCTTGCCATCTTCACGGCTGACCTGCGCCGGTCCTTCGGCAAAGGAAATATCGGCAAAGGTTGTTAGCGGCAATTGCTGCCGGTTTGGTGTGGTTACCAAAATGTTAGAGATGGCTTCCAAATTATTGCGATAGTTTTCCTCAAACCGAATAACGATATCGAACCGTTTTTCGCCTTCGATTAGCGTGGAAACTGTTCCCCCGCCAATCGCAATTCGGATATATTCGTTAATTTCTTTTACACTCATTCCATAGCGGGACAACGTATTGCGATTGATCTTTATCTGCAAATATCCGAACCCGCTGGTTTGCTCCACTTTTACGTCTCGCGCGCCACCCATCGGTTTCAGGATGGCGGTAATTTGTTCGGCAAGCGATTTCATTATAGTCATGTCTTCGCCGAATATTTTGATCGCCAGTTGCGATTTTACGCCGGAGATTAACTCATCCACTCGTAAGGCAATCGGTTGGCTAAAGCTGAATAATACACCGGGGATTGTTTCCAAATCTTCACGCATCTCTTCTACAATTTTTTCTTTGGAAAATCCTTCCCGCCATTCAGCTAATGGTTTCATCATCACATAAATATCGGAGATGCTGGGAAGCATGGGATCTGTGGCAACTTCCGCCCGCCCAATTCGGGAAACGACAGTGGTGATTTCCGGCGTTTGCATAATTTTTTTCTCGATGATCCGGTTAATTTTTACCGAGTTTTCGGTGGAAACCGAAGGCAACCGGAATGCTTGAATTGCAATTGCACCTTCCTCCAGGGCAGGCACAAACTCTGTTCCCAAATAGCTAAATAGAAAGATACCGGCAATTGTCAACACCGCCGCGCCGATCAGCACGCCACGCCGGTGTTTTAAGCAAAATTCCAAAACCGGGGTATAAATTTTGTGAGTGAAAGTAGAGCCCGAACGTTTGGTTCTTTTCTTTTTTGGTTTCCTGAGAATTAAAGCAGATAGTGCCGGTGCCATCGTAATGGCTAAGATTAATGCTGCAAACAGGGCAATACTGATGGTAACCGCCAGAGGTGAGAACATCTTTCCTTCCAGGCCTTGCAGCGTAAATAGCGGCAGAAAAACCGTCACCACAATTAATACCGCAAAAAAGGAGGGACGCCCCACTTCTTTCGCTGCTTTTGTTACAACTACCAAAAGCGAAACTTTATTGGGTATCTTATTTTCCTTAAGCTGGCGATTGATGTTTTCTACCACCACAATGCCGCCATCTACCATCATCCCAATACCGATGGCCAGCCCGCCGAGGCTCATCAGGTTGGAAGATAGCCCAACCAGCTTCATCACGATAAAAGAGAGCAGAATGGCGATCGGAAGCACCAGCGCCACAATCAGCGAGCTTCGGAAATTACCCAAAAAAATAATCAGAACGACGATGACCAGAATACCGCCAATAAACAAGGCGTTGGTAACCGTCGCAATTGCTTTGTTGACCAGTTCAATACGGTCGTAGTAGGGCACAATGCTCAATTCCGCAGGCAGCGAGGGTTTCAATCGATTCAGCATTTCTTTAACGCGCAGAACAACATCCCGGCCACTTTCGCCTTTCAGCATCATAATAATACCGATAACCGCTTCACCTTCTGCGTCTTTCGTCGCCGCTCCGTAGCGAACCTGCGGTTGAATTTCTACCGTTGCCACATCTTTCACCAGAACCGGTACGCCCTGCCGCTCTTTGATAACGATATTTTTGATGTCACTGACCGTCTCAATTAACCCAATGCCGCGCACCACAAATTGCTCGGCATCGCGGATAATATAATTGCCGCCGGTGTTTTCGTTGTTTGCTGCCACGGCTTCCCAGATTTCATCTAACGTTACGGCAAATTTTTGCACTAAATCCGGATTTACGGTGATGTGATACTGTTTCACAAACCCGCCGAGGCTATTCACTTCGATCACACCTTTCACGCCGCGCAGCACCGGTGCAATAATCCAATCCTGGATTTCGCGGATTTCCATTGGTGATAATGAATCGGATTCCAAAGCGTACTGGTAAATCTCTCCCAACCCGGTGGAAACAGGCCCGATTTCCGGTTCAATATCTTCTGGTAAATCCCCTTTAACGCGGATCAACCGTTCCAAAACCTGCTGCCTGGCCCAGTAAATATCGATACCGTCTTCAAACACCAGCGTAATGGCGGAAAGGCCAAATTGCGAAATAGAACGATTTTCGATCAATCCCGGAATGGAACTCATCTCCAATTCGATGGGATAGGTGACAAATTTTTCGACCTCAATCGGGGAATAACCGCCAGCGGGAGTTAAAATCTGTACTTGATTGTTGGTTACATCGGGAAAAGCATCGATAGGAATCTGCTGGTAGGAAATCGCGCCCCATCCGCACAAACCGGCCAACGCCAGCATTACCAAGAAACGCTGTTGTACAGCAAATTCGATGATATTATTAATCATGTTTGTTTTCCTTATTAAATCCATCGGCGTACTCTTTGGCAGTAAGCCAAATAGTTTTCA
Source organism: uncultured bacterium (assembly GCA_964015645.1). GTDB lineage: Bacteria > Calditrichota > Calditrichia > RBG-13-44-9 > J075 > CAXHHS01. The sequence goes on along the minus strand of CAXHHS010000315.1, from coordinate 857 downwards.
CTATGCGTTTTGGTTAAATATTCTTCTTCCAACCGAACTTGAATTTGTAACAATACATCGCCTAAAACGAGAATTACAAGTGTTGCTGCATTCGGAAGAATTAAAAAAAGACCCAGGAAGGTGATGCGCATTCCTAAAAATATCGGGTTGCGGGAAAACTTGAAAATCTCCTGTTGAACGAGGTCGGTTTTGGCGTTTTCATCAATGCCGATTCGCCAGGAATTACCCATTTGAACCTGGGCAACGATAATCAACATTAAAGCCAATGTTAACAAAACCAGGCCGGTGATCTTTAAGGTGATTTGTTCCAACCAAGCAATGGGAATCAAGCATTGGTACCAATGATCCGAAATTAGATAAATAGCAACAATAAGTGGAATTATCCCGGAAATGAGTCGATACACTCTGCCAGCAAAACATTGAACGCTGTTTCCTTTATCGAGTACCAGCGGGTTGATGCCGGTTCTTTTCCAAAGCTGAAATGACCGCCAAAAGACTGCGGCACCATAGAAAACAATTAGGTAAACCGGTAAGATATATTTTAAATATTCCATTTAAGTTTTCCTTTCATTAAATTATTCACCGACGTTACGCGGCCAGCGGGAAAGCGCCGGTTCTGTCATTGCGAGGCGGGCGTCTTTTGCCCGGCGAAGCAATCCCTGCCAAGCAAAGAAGATTGCTTCGTCGTTCCACTCCTCGCAATGACAGTCTCGGGCCTTTTAGATAAGTAGCGCGTAACATCAGTTATTAATGCCCATGCCCGCCAATTTCTTCGCCAGCCATTTTTGATTTTAGGAAGAAGGCACCCTCGGTAACAATTTTTTCGCCCGCTTGCAAGCCGGAAAGAATTTGTACGT
>CAXHHS010000314.1:0-7585 GCA_964015645.1 uncultured bacterium | reverse complement strand
TTATACACATCTTTACATGCACCGGGAGGAGAACGACAGTTGATATACGCAGATGTATATTTTGCCCTGCCACGTAAGTGGTCACTTTGTGAAAAGGGCTTAATTCCATAGCCCAGGGTAAGCGACGAAGTCGCGCCACCCTGGGACAAATCATACAACCTAACCGCACCCTGAAGGGGTGCAACAAAACAATCGTGAATTGTACAACCCCTTCAGGGTTGATTTTATATGGAATTTCATAACCCAGGGTGGCGCGCCGATGGCGCTTACCCTGGGCTATGGTGTTTAACGCTTTCAGCGTTGGGGTTTCAAAAATTTATCAAGTTTTGTAAACTTGTGTATAAACCGTAGCCCGTAGGGACGGCTGAAAAAAATTTAGACAAAGATTAATGGTAGGTGAGGGGAGATAAAATTTATAACTTACAACCTCTACCCAACTTTCTAAAGTAGAAGTAGCAAAAATTTGAATTCTCAATCCTCCAAATGCATCCTCTGCCAGCGGGAAGTCGAGCGGCTTACCAAACACCACCTCATTCCCCGCACTCGCCATAAAAATAAGAAAAACAAAAAGCTCTTCAGCCGCGAGGAGGTTAAAAGCCGGGTGATTTACCTCTGCCGCCCCTGCCACAACCAAATCCACCTTATTTTTACGGAAAAGGAATTGGAGAGAGATTACAATACGCTGGAGTCGCTGTGTTCGCACCCGGAGGTGGTTAAATTTATCGAGTGGATACGCAATAAACCGGCAAATCTAAAGGTGAGGGGTAAACGCTAATTTTTATTCCGGATGTGGTAGAAAAACATGACTATACCCCAATCTTAGGAAAGAAAATTTAGAGTAGAATCCAACTTCGTATCAATTGCTGACACACCTTTTATCAAAAACCGCTCGTTTAAAGCGTGGTTCAACACGAATACTTTTTTGCCCCGGTTCAACAACTCCCAAAACCGTTTTTCCAATTGTCCGCCGGGATGGATATACAAAAACAGGTGCCGGTCGATTAAATCATCGATAATTTGATCGCGAATTTGCACGCCTTCTTTTTCAATGCGGTCGCGATTGACATCCGGCTCCACAATGGCAATTTTATCCCGCGAATACGCCAGGGCAAGATGGCCGGGCAGCTTATAGTGTTCGAAATTCTTGGCGATAAAAATCAACACATCTGCTATCGCATTGGAAGGATACGCTGTTAGCAGTATTTTTTCCAATTTCGAATGCCAGCCGCTGCCTATCGCAATCTTCTGTTTCAACAGCCCTTGAAATAGCGTTTCGGCTGACGCTACCAGCGAATCCTCAGCAGAGCGCGAGGCATGAATCGCGATTTTCGGGAGCGATAAAAGCGAGTTGTTACCGTAAATTTTGAAATGATACATGGGGTTTCCGTGATGCGTGATTTGTAGCTACTGACTATTCGTGTAAAACTAAACTTCACTTTGCTACTAAATTCCCCCTTTGAAGGGGGAATAGAGACCTCGTTGCAAGGCTTCTAAATTAAGTACTAGCAAGTTTCTGAAAGTGCCTTGATTGGCTTAAAAAATTATAGTTTCTATCTACTAAATTCAAGCTCAAAATTAACGAGAAATGCCGGTCTTGCAAATGTAGGGGGGATTTGTTAATATCTAACAGCGGTTTAGCTGACCCAGGATTGGAGTATATGGAATGTGCGAACAACAATTTTGTGCGCCACAGTTTTCCGAAGGCGAAGTGCAAAATTTTGCCCAAAAGATGTTTGGTGTAGATGGTATCGTTCGCCAATTAAATAGCTATGCCGATCAAAACTTTTATATAAAATCGTCTAACGGGCAAGAATTCGTATTCAAAATTGCTAACGCTGCCAATAGCTTTGCAACCCTGGATTTGCAAAATCAAGCGATGGTATTTCTTGCTGAACACGAATCTGCGATGCAATTTCCGCGGGTTTGCAACACCATATCCGGCCAGCAAATTACCGAAATTCAGGATCAGCGAGAAAACTCATTTTACGCCCGGATGCTAACCTTTTTGCCGGGGCAATTTGTCGCCAAATATCAGCCGTACCAGCTCAACATGCTTTTCGATCTTGGCGAAAAATTGGGCATAATGAATCGAGCACTGCAACAATTTTCTTACGCGGCAGCGATTCGGGATTTTCCCTGGGAGCTTCAAAATACACTCAATATTCTTCCTTACATGAACCTCTTCGATAATCCCCCCCAAAGAAGATTGGTCGAATACTTTCTGCTGCAATTCGAAACGGCTGCCCTGCCACGATTGCCGTCGCTGCGAAAAAGCATCATCCACAACGATGCCAATGAATTTAATATTCTGGTGGGCGGCGGCGATGCATCAACTGATACCGTCACTGGCCTTATCGATTTTGGCGATGTGGTTTATAGTAATACGATCTGCGAACCAGCCGTCGCCGCTGCCTACATGATGATGAACCAGGAAAAACCGCTGGAAGCCGCCGCAGCGATTGTGCGCGGATATCATTCTGCGTTTCCCGTGCAGGAAGCGGAATTGGGTGTGCTGTTTCATTTGGTTTGCGCGCGTCTTTGCATCAGTGTCACCATGTCTACCCGGGAGCAGCAAAAAGCGCCGGAAAATGAATACATTTCCGCTTCGCAAAAACCTGCCTGGGAATTGCTGGAAAAATTGCTGGCAGTAAACCCGGAATTCGCGGAGGAAACATTTCGCCGGGCTTGCGGATTCTCACCATTAGCAAAGCGCGGCCTGGGGAAAAAAGAGATTGTCGATTTCCGGCAGCAGCATTTGGGGAAATCGCTCAGCATCTCCTACCAAAAACCGCTAAAGATCGTTCGCGGGGCGATGCAATACTTGTATGAAGAAAATGGCCGCGCTTATCTCGATTGCGTGAATAACGTTTGCCATGTCGGCCATTGCCATCCGCATGTGGTGCGCGCCTTGCGAGATCAAGCCCTAATTTTAAATACCAACACGCGTTATTTGCACGATAACATCATCGAATACACCCGGCGGCTGATTGCTAAATTTTCGAAGACGCTAAGTGTTTGTTTTTTCGTTAATTCCGGCAGCGAGGCCAATGAACTGGCCATCCGTTTAGCACGCGCCCATACCGGGCAAACCGATTGTATTGTCATCGATCATGCCTATCATGGAAACACCAATGCCGTAATTGAATTAAGTCCCTACAAGTTTGACAGCACCGGAGGAAGCGGCGCGCCAAACCATATTCAAAAAGTGCCGATTCCCGATCTCTTTCGAGGATTATATCGCGCGGATGATGAGGACGCTGCGAGCAAATATGCCAATCATGTGCAGGATGCCTTGCGAAATCTAAAGCGCCAGAACAGGGGAATCGCTGCCTTTTTTGCGGAATCGCTGCCGGGTTGTGGGGGGCAAATTGTTTTTCCCGATGGGTATTTAAAAGCCGCTTACAACTATATCCGTAACGCCGGTGGGGTTTGCGTGGCAGATGAAGTGCAAATTGGTTTTGGTCGGGTCGGCTCGCACTTTTGGGGATTTGAAACACAGGGCGTCGTGCCGGATATCGTTACGTTGGGCAAACCCATCGGTAACGGGCATCCCCTCGGTGCGGTAGTTACCACCGCGGAGATTGCCGAATCGTTTTTTAACGGAATGGAATATTTTAATACCTTTGGCGGAAACCCGGTTTCCTGCGCGGTGGGACTGGCGGTTCTGGATGTTATCGAAAATGAGAATCTTCAAGAAAATGCAAACGCCGTTGGAAAACATTTCAAAAACAGGCTGCAACAATTGCAGGAAAAACATACGATTATTGGCGATGTGCGAGGATTGGGATTATACCTCGGCGTCGAATTGGTAAAAGACCGCGAAACCCTGGAACCGGCGGCAGGGGAAGCAGCGACAATCATCGAAAAAATGAAAGACGCCGGTATATTGCTAAGCACCGACGGCCCGCTGCACAATGTCATCAAAATTAAACCGCCGATTGTTTTTTCCGAAGAGAATGCGGATTTGGTGGTGGAAACGCTTGACCGGGTTTTAGCACAAATTGATAATTGAGATTTTTTCTACTGATTTACATTGGGTAATACTAATTTGATTTTATCGTGGCATGATATTCCTTTAAGTCTTCGCTTTTCAAGGGGAGATATAGAGGGGTTTTTAAATAAAACATCACGCCACGATCAAATCAATACAGCATTAGTAAAGTATATAGGCGGCGAATAAAAAGAAAAGCCTCGCAAACATCAGTTTTTACGAGGCTTAAAGTAGCGGCACAGGGATTCGAACCCCGGACACTCGGATTATGATTCCGATGCTCTAACCAGCTGAGCTATGCCGCCATCCATAATTAGAACGCCCCGGAAACCGGGGCTTTTGTAGCGGGGGCAGGATTTGAACCTGCGACCTTCGGGTTATGAGCCCGACGAGCTACCGAACTGCTCCACCCCGCGATCATATAGAGCCGCCTAATATAAGACCGGGAGGAGCATTTGTCAATAGTTTATTTTTCGTGATTTCATTTCAAATTATACATAATCCCGCCGGTAATACGCAGCGAATGCAACTCCGTTAGCGAATATTTCAATTCCGCGGTAAATGTCAATTGCGGGCCGGCGGGGATATCCACGCCGCCGAGAAGATCGAGTCCAAGGTCTGTGGATGAGGTGCCGGTAATAAACTCGCTATCGAAATCGATTGAGGTGATAAAAAGCCCCAATCCACCGCCGGCAAACGGGCTGATAGTGCCACTGGTAGGAAAATAATACCGGCCATCAGCATGGATAGAAAATTGGGAAAAATTATTTTTGCTCCAATATTCCAGGCTGGGAACAATTTTGATGGACTTGGCAACGGTGCCGAGATCGGCATGGGCACCAAAGCCAATCGTTGCGCTAAGTACTTCCGGGTCAACAAAGCCAAGTTTGCCGCCAATGCCTTTAAACCCAAAATCCTGCGCTTGTGTAACAGTCGAAAAAATGCAACATACAGCAACGATCCAGAAAATAGCTAATTTCTTCATTCTTCTTCCTCCGAGAGTTAGTATGGTTGTTTAAAGTTGCAAAAACTCGCCAATTATAATACACGGCAATTTACCGATCAAGCATTACAACTTTTTTTTAAGATTACTAATTTTTTGAGTTTTGCCCAAATTTTGCAGGAAATGAAATTGGCATGGATTATCTTACTTCGATTTTTTGGATGGATAATCGATATTAAAAATTGCGATTGGCTTTTAGCTGCTGGCATTTGGTTTTATTTAGCTAAAAGCCAACAGCTAAAAGCATTATGAAAAGATAGCGGATATTTAATTGCCATGACTTAAATATCGCTCTTTGATGATATTTAAATGATGCAATTCGTGCCCGGCGATGTGATAGGCAGCGGCACGAACACTCATAATGTTGCCATCAGCTTTTCCGGCGTTTTCAAAAACGCTGTCGTCCAATCCATTAAATAATGTAATTGTAGAATTGCGAACCGCTTCATATTCTTCAAAAATATTATCAAGTTCGCGGCTGTTAGCAAAAGCGTACTTGGTGTAATCATCCTGTTCGAAACCAGGGAGATCGGTGGTATCGTTCCGGGCAAAGCGCAATGCCCGATAGGCGTAAATGCGTTCATCATCAGCAATGTGAACGAGAATTTCTTTGATGGTCCACTTACCCTCGACATATCGATATAGGAGTTTTGCCCCAGGTAAATCATAAATGAAGCGTTTTACCGTTTCAAAATTGTCTTTTAGATGATTCAAAACCCGGCCATCATTCGGCAGCAAATCGATATACATCGAGGCATATGGAGCGAACTCCCCGGGGTTTGGCTTGGGTATTCTTTTCATAACGGTTCCTATATTTCAAATTTTTCTGATTCTAAAATTTCTACAACCACAGGCCCGGTAGGGCATGCCATGCAAGCCATACGGCATTTACCCGCTTTTAGTTCGCAGATGTCTTCAATCGTGGTGATTTCCTCGTCTCCCGGGGGAGTGATATTCGCTACACCCTCGATAATGCGAATGGGGTCGCTGCCACAGCTTCCAGCACGGCATTCGGCTTTGATTGATATACCGTTTTTTTCAGCGATTTCGCAAATGCTTTCCCCTTTTTTGAATGCGACGGTCTTTCCGGTGTTTTTGAATGTTGCTGTTAATTCGCCGGAAGGCCGGGAAGTTGCAGGTTGTTTTATCGGTGGCTTTGTTGAAATATTATTTTTACCGATGGTATTTGCGTAGACGATGCTACCATTTTCCCCGGAAATTCCGGCGCCATTTAAATCCTCTTTCATCATAAATTGCAATACTTGTTTGCCAATGCGAAAGCGGTCGCCCGGGTCTAGCCGTAACGGTTTGCTGACTTTCAGGTAAGTTCCATTGAGACTATTTAAATCGCGGATAAACAATTTGTTATCTTTTATCAGAATTGCCAAATGCCGGCGGGAGAGCATCATGTCATTCGTATCCAAATCGATATCCGGCGCTTCCCTGCCGATGACGATTGTTTTTTCCGGCAATTGGTATTCACGGATTTGATTACCGTTGCAATCAAAATGTGTCATTTTATACTGGCCGTTTTCACCGTAAAATTGTAAAAATTGTTTCCCTAATCGCAAAAGACTGCCAGGCTCAATTTCAATGGTTTTGCCGCCGGACGCCTTCAGGTAAATGCCATTGGCGCTGCCATCATCCCTTAAAAAATATTGCTGCCGGGTGTGTAAAATTGAGGCGTGTTGATCTGATAACAGCGTGTCTTGCGGAAACGAAATATCGCATTGTTTCCGGCCAAGCGTTATCACCTTGTTTAAAGGGAGCGGAAAAGTTTCGCCTTCGAGGTTATCGTCTAAGCAACGCACCAGGTACGCGGCTTCGGAATCTGTATTCGATGTTAATTCTTTTCTTTCCGGCGAAGCAGCAGTTAACCTACACCCGTTTGCCGGTATCGACATTTTAGCGGTCGCAGAAGGTTTTGGTGATTGCTCCTCGGCGAACCCGATTTCTACCCGAATTTCCTTTTTTCCCTTCAACTTTTGCGCGATCACTTCCGCTACCAGCAGCCCATCAATTAAAGCGGATTTAATGTTTCCGCGATGTTTGACTTCTTTAAATTTAGCCGGATCAACACCAAAATTATCCGCAACCAGGAACGCCTGGCTTAAAGTATCGCCAATGAGAAAGACGTTTAGCTGCTGCGTTTCCAGAAACCGTGTTACCACCAAACGTTTTTTGTTTGAGGGGCCGCCGGCCATCATTCGAATGCCCAATTCGCCTAAAAAGTTTTTCGGGAGATCTTCCCCGATGCAGGCAATCACCTTTTCCTTGGGAAATTCCAGGCTGGTGGTTTCGATTGGCCGGCCGGTAATTCCCCGGCGATCTATCCGCAGCGAGAGATATTCTTTTCGATCGCCGGCGGTTATCACTGCTGCCGGTTCGCTTTCGGGATAATAGCGGATATTGCCGTTCTTTACATACGCTTCGAAAAAAACATCGGATAACGCCGCAGAAACCCGCGGCATTTTAGCCCCGCGATAAGACCAATAAACAGCAGTCGGATCGCCGGAGCTGGTTTTGGCATTGGAGATCGCGATAACCGCTTCTGCCGCAGATGTGCCGCCGCCAATAACGCAGGCCGGGGT
>CAXHHS010000313.1:0-7587 GCA_964015645.1 uncultured bacterium | reverse complement strand
ATCTACACCACGAAGCTCGTCGGCAGCGTCAGATGTGTATAAGAGACAGGTAATTTTCTTCTACCACATAAACACAATCCAAAATACCGCTTTTATCGGAAATTTTTTCCAGGCGATCACCGAGATTAAAACCAATAGCATTCATCTTGACACCGTTTTGTTCCACGGAAAGTTTTAGATGATTGTTACCGACAATTGTGGGATCACCAACAACAGATAAATTCCGGGAGATAAAAACCGGCCGCAAATTTAAAGGACCAAACGGCCCCATTAGTTTTAATAGACGAATAAGACGCTCATCAAAGGCATTTAGTTCTACTTCGCAGTCAACTTTTATGCGGGGAATCAGATCATCCGGCGTAATACGCTCGCGGGCAATCTTTTTGAACTTTTCTATAAACGCCGGGATATTTTCTTCTTTAATCGTTAACCCGGCAGCATATTTGTGGCCGCCAAAGGCGTCTAAAAATTCGGAGCAGTCTTTAATGGCTTCATAAATACTGAAATTCGAAATACTGCGTGCCGATCCTTTGCCAATGCCATCGATAACCGAAATCATAATCGTCGGGCGATAGAATCGTTCCACCAGCCGGGATGCTACAATTCCGATAACACCGGGGTGCCAATCGGTTTTGTGAAGCGCGAATGCATAATCATTTTCCGGGTCAAACTGCGTTTCAACCGCCTCAAGCGCTTCTTTAAATGTGGTTTCGTCAACATTGCGGCGCTGTTTATTTTCTCGCTCTAATTCTTTGGCAAAAATGCGCCCTCTTTGCAGGCTTTCGGCACACACTAACTGAACGGCCCGGCGGGCATCGCCCATTCGACCCACAGCATTTATACGCGGCGCAACGACGAACACGATTAAGCCAGCGGTTATTTCTTTGCGGTCGATTCCGGAAGATTCCAGAAGTGCTTTTATCCCAAACCGTGGGTTAAAATTGATGCGGTCGAGGCCATGGCGAACCAGGATTCTGTTTTCATCTACCAACGGAACAATATCTGCGCAACTGCCTATGGCAACGATATCTAAAAAATCATCTAGCTCCGACACCGGGATTTCGAGGCGTTGATAAAGCCCTTGCAAAAACTTAAAACCTACGCCCACACCAGCCAATTCCTTAAATGGGTATTCACAATCGGGTCTTTTAGGGTCTAGAATCGCTACTGCCGGTGGCAGTTCATCGCCCGGCTCGTGGTGATCGCAAACAACCACATCGATTCCTAATTCCCGGGCAAAGCGTATTTCTTCAACTGCGGTTACACCGCAATCGACTGTAACAATAAGCGAAATACCCTTTTCGGCATACTCCTCAATTGCTTTTTGGGAAAGGCCATATCCTTCCGTCATGCGGTCGGGGATATAGTAGGTAACCTTAGAACCAACCATGCGGGATATTGCGAGGTATAACAGCGAGCATCCACAGACCCCATCAACGTCATAATCGCCAAAAACCAGTATTTTTTCGCCTTTCGATAGAGCATCATGCAATCGTTCTACACCGACGTCCATATCTTTCATGATAAATGGATCGTGTAACTTCTCCAAATCAGGGCGAAAATATACGCGCGCTTTTTCAAAATCATCTATCCCTCGCTTCAGTAAAATTTGGGATAGAACATGGGGAACTCCTAATTCTTTTGCCAGATGATCGACCGCTTCTTCATTAACTTCCTGATCTACCATCCATTGTGATTCCATCCATACACCACCTGTCTTCTTTTTCTTTTTTCATGTTTTTTATATATCTCAATCATTTTTTATCAGTTATAAAAAGTTTAAAGTTTACCATGATAATAGTTTGTGTTGATGATAGCAAGTGGTTTTTGCTGGCATTCATTTTCAAATCTAATTTTGATTTAAAATTTCCCCAATTTTCCACACTGCCATTTTTACTGCCGGAGTGCGGTAAGGTTGTACGGTGGAATCCAATTTTACCAGCCAGCGATTTTTTCCATGACGGTACACCAGGATATGAATACTTTGTTTATACGTTTTGTCTTTGGCAACAACTTGCAACAAATATTGTTCTTTATCCAAATGATTAAACACATTCTTAATGACAAAAATACGATCATCTTCCCGGTGTTGAAACCCGGTAAGCGACTTTATTGCAGCTTCCGGTATTTCTTTTTCGATAATTGCATGCGGCATTGTACTATCCTTCAATATTCGATTAACTTGAATGGATTTGGTTTTGCGAGCTAAAACGCGGAAACTATCGCGACCGATTTGCTGCCATTTTTTTTCGTATTTTGTAGCAAGTTCCCGGGGTGGATTTTGTTCAATTTTTTCTACTACAAAATAAGGTGATTCATCAAATAGTTGATGAGCATCCTCCGCATACCACTGCTGATCGGAAACAAGTTCGTAGTAGTGATCTTCGCGAAGTACGGCTGCCAGCGTTTCGATAAATTGTGCATCGAGTAGCCGGCGATTTTGATGACGCTCTTTTGGCCAGGGGTCAGGGAAATTCATTATCACATGGTGCACGGAATTATCAGGGAAGAATTCCCGCAAAGCAAAGCGCGCATCTTCTAAAATCGGGCAAATATTTGCGAGCGAATGTTTATGAATGCGTTTTTGAAGCCTTTCCATTGACTCCATCGACAGCTCAATACCAGTAAAATTCCAATCTGGTCGTTGCCGTGCCCAATTCACTAAATATTCGCCATTGCCAAAACCAACCTCTACAGCCAGGGGGGCCGCTCGTTGAAAAAGTTCCTCCCATGCCAATGGGTAGCAACCGAAAGATTGCGGTTGAATCGCATATTCTAAATAATACGTTTTTGCCATATTGTTAAAATAATTGTTTGGAAATAGTTGCGCAAGTGCATAAGCGCCTATATTCAAATGTTGAAGTAAAGATTATTTTCACAAAAATCAAAAAAGCCCTTGACAAGTTTCCTGCATACGGTTATATTCATCGTGACCTTCCAAGGTCAAAACCTCCCTCCCAACTCCGCAGGGGACGCCCCGTCGTCCCCTGTTTTTTTGTACTCAATTCGAAAGTCAAGAAATATATTCGTAAACCTCCCGGAGGTTTCAACTAAATTTGAGGTCAAAGCCCGTCTTAAAATACCTTAAAAGTTTAGATGCACTATGCTCTAAACCTCCGGGAGGTTTAGAGGAGGCAATCATAAAAATTATTCCTTATAAATCTTAACAACCATTTCCCCATTGTTATCAACATATCCCCGATACATGCCTTTAGTATTAAATGGCATCGCAATGTTGCCGTTTTTATCAATTGCGATAACACCGCCGGTGCCGCCGAGCGCTTCCAGCTTATTCATAATGACATGATTGGCAGCTTCCGCTAAAGAAACCGCTTTGTGTGCCATCATCGCTGAAATATCGTGGGCAACGGCCAGGCGAATAAAATATTCTCCATGCCCGGTGGCGGAGACAGCGCAGGTATTATTATCGGCATAAGTTCCGGCACCGATAACGGGCGAATCTCCAATACGCCCCCAACGCTTATTTGTCATGCCGCCGGTAGAGGTGCCGGCAGCTAAATTGCCGTTTTGATCCAATGCAACCACGCCGACGGTTCCGAATTTGCTATCTTGATCGATATTGCCCTCTGTGCCGTCATGGTCGAGGCTGCTGACTGCTTCACCCTTTTCCGACTCTTCTTTTTTCTTCTTCTGAAGCTGATTCCAGCGATGCTTAGTATGAAAGTAACCCGGTTCAACAAACTCAACATCAAATTGTTTGGCAAAAATTTCTGCGCCATCGCCGCTCATCATCACATGCTTTGATTTTTCCATCACCAATCGAGCAACGCTAATGGGATTTTTGATGTGCTTTACTCCAGCGACCGCCCCGGCATTCAGCGTTTTGCCATCCATAATGGAAGCGTCGAGTTCATTGGTTTCCGCGTTGGTAAATACCGCGCCTTTGCCAGCGTTAAACAACGGGGAGTCTTCCAGGATATGGATTGTTTTTTCGACTGCATCCAAACTGCTGCCGCCGCTTTGTAGGATTTTATAACCAACTGTTAGCGCTTCTTCCAATTTTGCCCGGTAAGCTGCTTCTTTTTCCGGCGTCATATTCTTTTTTAGAATTGTGCCGGCGCCACCATGAATTGCTAACCCGAAAATCGGGCTGGAGGAATGGGCCTCCGGGGTGGCGCAAGAGATAAGAATGCTCCAAACAGATAGTGTTAATACAATTATAATCAAACGCCAAAACAGGGATATTAGAAGTGAATTCATAAGATATTCTCCTTTCTTTATTTGAATATAACACCTGGCAAGCTACAATCAAACATCGCTCCTGGCTAAATCTTAATTTGAAATTGGGTTTCGTTTATCTCTATCACAAGGCTTAAGAACGGATGATCTATTTTACTTCTCAAGAACCGAAATTTAAGAAAAGTTCAACCGGCATATCCCGGTTGGATTTGCAGGAGTGAGCATTGAGCGGTTTCGTATCAAAGCAGTTTAATAAATCATTGCTGGTTATAACAAGCTGGCTGATGCTGTTTTCTTGTTATAGCTACTCACCATCAAACCAGCGACGGGTAGAATTAACCGAACGGCATGTGGAAGATTATCAATTAGGCCCGGCAGATTTAAATGGAATTACCGTATATCTTGCGAAAAAACTGGTACTGAGACGGGAAGAAATTACCCGCAACAAATCCAGTTCTGCCAAAAGAGGATTGAATTTGGAAACCGTGATTTCGGTTGACGAAGTAATTTTCTCTGCCAATTCACGCGGCACGGTGGTGAGAGTTTGGCAGGAAGAAACATTTTGGGGATTAAGCTCCGAAACCAAAATTAAAGCCGTTTTTAAAAACCGCTCCAATACTTCCGCGAGTTTAACCCTAACTTTTTCACCTTCCTGGGGTGGTGGGTATTACCTGGAAGGACCTTCTTTTTGGGGGGGCGGCATTTTATACGGCGGCCGCACTTACGATTGTATAACCGGTTGCTCGGACAACTATCTCATTATTCCCACAACCGAGCGGCAAAAAGTTCAAACCCGTAGAAGTACTGGCGGCAGGTATTAATAAAACATCGATTCACATCTCTATATTCTCAATTCGCTCTCATCTAACCGCAATTCTACTTGTGAAATAAGCTGTTCTTTAATAATTTTCTCCAGGCAATTTTTTTGATTTGCTGTAGGGAAACTTACAATTTATTAAAAATCGATGATTCTTTGGAGGAAATTTGATGAACAAGCACCTTTTATTCCTGACTGTTAGCCTATTAATTTTAAGCAGCTCGTTTATTTGCCAGGCTCAACACTCCGTCGCTCGCCAATGGAACGAGATGTTGCTGGAAGCAATTCGCAATGACTACGCCCGGCCAACGGTACATGCCCGTAACTTGTTTCACACCTCGATTGCGATTTACGATGCCTGGGCTGCCTACGATGATTTGGCAAGCACCTATTTAATTGGCAAAACCGTTGATGGATTTACTTGCCCGCTTACCCCCATTTCAACGCCGCCGGATGTGCAATCGGCGCGTGAAGAAGCAATTAGTTATGCCGTTTATCGCCTGCTCACACATCGTTTTCAACACTCACCCGGGGCGGAAGAATCGCAAGCAAGGTTCGATTCTCTTTTCTTTGAGCTGGAGTATGATACCGCTTTTACGTCAACCGATTATACTAATGGCCCACCGGCGGCTTTGGGCAATTACATCGCGCAATGTTTAATTGAGTTTGGCTTTCAAGATGGCGCTAACGAGCAAAATGATTACGAGAATCTTTACTATCAATCCACCAATCCATCATTGATACCGATTTTGCCCGGCAACCCCACGTTACTCGATCCCAACCGCTGGCAGCCGCTGACGCTGGAAGTTTTTATCGACCAGGCCGGAAATATTATCCCCGGCGATACACCGGATTTTCTCAGCCCGGAATGGGGAAGCGTCTCGGCGTTTGCGTTGGAAGTAGCGGACTTGGCAATCTACCAGCGTAATGGAGACGAATACTGGGTTTACCACGATCCGGGCGCTCCGCCTTACATTGATCTGAATGGCGATACGCCTTTAGAAGCAGAGTACCTCTGGGGGTTTTCGCTGGTTTCTGTCTGGTCTTCTCACCTGGATCCGGCGGATAGTGTGATGTGGGATATTTCACCCGGATCGATTGGCAACATTCCGGAGTTACCGCAAACTTTTGAGGAACATCGTGATTTTTACAATTTGTTAGATGGCGGCGACCCCAGTTTAGGCCACGATGTAAATCCTCATACCGGGCAACCGTACGAGCCGCAAATTGTTCCCCGTGCCGATTACGCCCGCGTGCTCGCCGAATTTTGGGCAGACGGTCCCGATTCTGAAACGCCGCCCGGTCACTGGTTCACCATTTTAAATTATGTGAACGATCACCCGTTACTCGAAAAACGCTTCCGCGGCGAAGGCGAAATTTTAGACAACCTGGAATGGGATGTAAAAGCATATTTTTCATTGGCTGGTACAGTTCACGATGCTGCTGTGGCTGCCTGGGGCATCAAAGGCTGGTATGATTACATCCGCCCGATTTCTGCAATTCGCTCGATGGCAGATCGCGGGCAAAGTTCCGACTCGACGCTTTCCAATTATCACCCGGAAGGCATTCCGCTAATACCGGGATTTATCGAGCTGGTGCAAGAGGGTGATCCGCTGGCTGGTGACAGCTTGGAAAATGTTGGCAAAATTAAACTATATGCCTGGCAAGGGCCGGATTTTATCGATGACCCGGCGACGGATATTGCCGGCGTGGACTGGATTTTAGCAGAAAACTGGTGGCCGTATCAACGCCCGACATTTATTACACCGCCGTTTGCCGGATACATTTCCGGCCATTCCACTTTTTCTCGTGCTGCTGCCGAAGTGATGACACTGCTCACCGGTGACGAATTTTTCCCCGGCGGCCTGGGAGAATTCCACGCGCCAGCCAACGAATTTTTGGTATTTGAAGAAGGCCCCAGTGTCGATATAACACTGCAATGGGCAACCTATCGCGATGCTTCCGACCAAACCAGCCTCTCACGAATTTGGGGCGGCATTCATCCCCCGGCGGATGATATTCCCGGGCGCATTATTGGCGAGAATATCGGCATTACCGCCTTTCACCTGGCGGAGCGTTATTTTTTAGGACAGATTACCGGTATTGCAAATGTGACGACACCTACTACAGCAACCACTGTTGCAAAAGTATATCCAAACCCGGTTGGCGCAGGTGAAGTACTGACAATCGAATTGGAACAATCGGTTTCCGATATCTCATTGAAACTATTCAATATAAAGGGGCAGGCCATCAGTTCTTCCGCAGTAAAGTTTGAACAAAAAGACAACCAGGTAAAGTTGAACACTGGCGGATTATCTTCCGGTTTTTACTTTCTGCGGATAAGCGGAAAAGCGAGCGAAACAACACATCGAATTTTGGTAATCAAATAAGCGGGAGTATTTTGGGAGCTAAAATCTCCCGGAGGTTCCAGGATTGCGTATTTACTGCGTTTAATGATATTTTTGACCTCTATTTTTTAGTTCCAGGTTTAGCTTAAAACCTCCGGGAGGTTCACAACAGTATAAGCTGTCTCTTATACACATCTGACGCTGCCGACGAGCTTCTTGGTG
>CAXHHS010000312.1:0-7592 GCA_964015645.1 uncultured bacterium | reverse complement strand
CGAGCGCTGGCGCTTTTTGAATTTATTCGAGATCATAGCTCATGAAATATATGCAAAGCGGCCGGTTTTATTCCCAACCGTTAATGCGGCTGACGCTGATTTGCACCATTATCTTCCTGTTTGGTTTTTGGATCACCACGTTTTTGATGTATTTCGACAGGATGGATTTAACCCCTGCTTCGGTTATTGCTTATTATAACGGTTCCGAAGCGGAATTCACCCAGCCCCGTACCTACGGCTCAATGTTAGAAGTAACCCATACCCACCTTCCGGTAATGGCGCTGGTAGCGCTGCTGCTGACGCATTTGTTCATCTTTACACCGCTTTCCAAACGAATCAAATTTCCGGCAATTATTGCATTTTTCGCGTCTGCCTTATTAGGAGAAGCCGCAAGCTGGCTGGTACGGTTTGTTGATCCGGTATTCGCCTGGTTAAAAATCATCGCCTTTGTAACATTAGAAATTTCGATGATTTTTGTGATGGTGGCGCTATTTCAGTTGTTGGTGGTGGGAAAAACTAAATATAGGGAAAATTAGTTTAGAAATCTTATGACTTTTTCAAACGATGATATAGCAGCTAATCGTGTATGGTATAAAATAAGACTAAATTTCTCTTTAAGAGAACCGATTAAATAAAGGTATGGAAGCAAGGAAAACGTTTGCAAAGGCGCTTAGAAAATTTATAACTATATTTGTCTGGATTTATTTTCCGATAAAAGCTTTCGTTTTTGATATTGACATTTTTCTTTTACGTGAAATTGCTCCTGATTATCTTTGGCTTATTAATTTAAGATTCTTTTTCTTTTTTTCTATATTTTTTATCTTTTGGCTGATATTTGGGTTTAAAGAGTTTGTTCTCACAGTTGCTTATCTTTTCGTATTTCCTCTAATTTTTTTTATCGGTAAACCAATTGTCTTTTTATACAAGAATGCTGAAATTCTTATATATTTTATAGGTAAAAACATTGTCAATTTTTTAATAATTTCTGGAACTTTTATTTCAAATATCAAAAAATATTTTAAACTTCGAGTATTATTTACACTACTATTTTTCACTTCCTGTATAATAATTTTTATAGACAACAATCAAAAGTTAACAATTGTTGCAATTTGTTATTTGCTTTTCTTTTTAGGAGTTCATTTTATTTCTCGAATTTATATTGCGTTTGCTCCTTCGACCCTCTTTCAAAAGATTAACGATTTTCTAAATGGGGCAAGTTTTAATATAAAAAAGAAAGCTTTAGAAAAAAGAGCAGAAGCTAATTTTAAAAACCCTTATGAGAATAAAGAATTAGAACAAATTGTAATATTTTCATATTTAATAAGTTACTTTAGAACAATTTTTAGGGATATTCTTGAAAGCCCACGCTTAATTGCATATTATCTTTTTTCCTTATTATATACATTTAGCATAACAGTTTTAGTCTTAGGTTTCATTCACTTAGGGCTATATAATTTAAACCCCGCAGATTATGCAATTAAAGCTGACCCCAACCTTGGTTTATTTATTTATTTAGGTTTAAACAGTATTATCAATGTGAACATAACTCAAATTACAGCAATAGGTAAATTATCACAATATATTCTTACGTTAGGGGGGCTAATTGGCTATCTTGTCGGAATTGTTTATATATTTCTTTTACTTGGCATTCTGGTGAAGCGTTATAATTATACTATAAGCAAAATAATTTCGAGCCTCGAACGTGAAGAAAAAAATATATCGTATTCAATACAAAAGGAATACAATCTCTCTTTTGATGAAGCTACTCAACAAGTAAAAGAAAAAGATGAAAATCATGCAAAAGTAATAAATTTAATTTTGACTAAGATCAATAGGTGCTAATTCTACTATCACCTTTAATATGTTGCAAAAATTGATAGAATTTGAAATTTCAGTCTTTTGGAAAAAAAAGTTTTAGACCCAAAGACTTTTCTCTTCGAATTAAAATCAGGCTTTCAAATCCATTGTCATGTTTTTTCACTAACGAGTTGTTGTAACTGCCCTTCCTTCGTGCAATACTTTGCCAGGGTGTCCACCCATTTCGGATGATCGTTCAGACAGGGAATTAAATGAAACTCCTCTCCTCCTGCTTCCAGAAATGATTCCTTCGCTCGCAAGCCGATTTCTTCCAATGTTTCCAGGCAGTCGGAGACGAATGCCGGGCACATCACCAGCAGCTTTTTAACGCCTTCTTCCGCTAACCGCACAATTTCGTGATCGGTTGGTGGCGCTAACCAGGCATCCACGCCCAGGCGTGATTGAAAGGCGACGGAGTATTTCCCCTCCGGTATTCCGGCTGCTTTTACAAATTCTTCCGTGGTGCGAAAAACCTGGTGGCGGTAACAAACGGCATGTGCTTCCGATGCGACCTGGCAACAATTTTCGGCAGTTAAACAGTGGTTTCCGGTTGGATCGGTCTTTTTACAATGGCGTTCCGGCACCCCGTGATAACTGAATAAGAGATAATCATAATCATCTTTGAGAAACGCTTTAGTGCTTTCCGTCAAAGCGGCAATATAATCCGCGTCATCATAAAACGGCTGCTGGATATTTAGCTTGATATTCGCCTTCAGTTTTTTAAAAACACGTTCTACTTCCACCACCACCGTTTCAAAGGTTGCCATGGCGTAATGTGGGTATAGTGGGAATAGAAAAATTTCTTTAACGCCCTTTTCCAGCAAATTTTTAACACCGTATTCAATGGAAGGATTACCATAACGCATTGCCAGCTCAACCGGTTCATCGATCCTTTCTTGCAACAGCGCGTGCAGTTTGCGGCTGATAACGATTAGCGGTGAACCTTCATTCCACCAAATTTGCTGATAAGCATGTGCGGATTCTTTTGGACGAAACGGCAGGATAAACAACCCGACAATCATTTTGCGAATCAAATACGGTGCGTCAATAACCCGCTCGTCCATCAAAAATTGATGCAGGTATTTTCGCACGTCTTTTACAGATGTCGAATCCGGTGAACCGAGATTGACGAGTAGAATACCGCGCTTGCTATCTTGATGATTTTCAGTCATTTATGAATTCTCCTTTGAATTATTCACACGAGGCGGAACCTCGCCATTGCGTTCCAGCGGAGGCCGCTGGAACGAGCTTCAAAAGCGCGAGGTACAAAACACTTTAACACTCAAACACCGTTTTTAATGCTTTTAAATTGGCTTCAATCGTTTGTTCAATATCTTCGGAAGTGTGGGCAGCAGATACAAATCCAGCCTCAAATTGTGAGGGAGCGATGTAAATGCCGCTTTCCAACATCACTCTAAAATAGTTAGCGAATTGTTCGGTGTTGGATTTCGCTGCGGTTTCGTAATCGATTACTTTTTCCGGGTTGAAGAACAGGCAGCTCATCGAACCAACACGGGTTTGGTATAAATTGATTCCCAACCGCTGCAAGTTTCCGCGAATGCCCGCTTCTAACTGCGCTGATTTTTTTTCCAGGTCTTCATAAAACCCCGGCTGATTGATAATTTTTAACGTTTCTAACCCGGCGCGCATTGCCAGGGGATTTCCGGAGAGCGTTCCGGCCTGGTACACCGGCCCGACCGGTGCAACCATCTCCATAATCTTTTTTTTGCCACCGTAAGCACCGACTGGCAATCCGCCGCCAATGATTTTTCCCAAAGTCGTCAAATCCGGAGTGATGCCGTATAATTCCTGAACGCCGCCTTTGGCAACGCGAAAACCGGTCATCACCTCATCAAAAATGAGCAGGATATCGTGTTGAGCGGTAATATTTCGAAGCGCTTGCAAAAAGCCGTTTTCCGGCGGAATAAGCCCCATGTTGCCGGCAACCGGCTCCAAAATTACGGCGGCGATTTCACCGGAATACGTTTCGATAAGCGTTTTTACAGCGGCAATATTATTGAATTGGGCAATCAACGTGTCTTCCGCATTGGATGGCGTAACGCCGGGGCTGTTGGGCACGCCTAATGTCATCGCGCCGGAGCCGGCCTGAATCAGGAAACTATCGCCGTGGCCGTGGTAGCAGCCGCTGAATTTAATTACCTTGTTTTTTCCGGTATACCCGCGTGCCAGGCGGATAGCGCTCATGGTTGCTTCTGTACCGGAATTGACCATTCGCACCATTTCGCTAGAAGGCACCATTTCGATTACCAATTCGGCGAGTTCAATCTCAACTTCAGTCGGTGCGCCAAAACTGGTAGCTTTCGCGGCCTCTTCTTGTATTGCTGCTACTACCTGCGGATGAGAATACCCCAGAATAAGCGGCCCCCAGGAACCGACGTAATCAATATAGCGATTGCCATCCACATCAAATAGAAAAGCACCTTTTCCGTGCGAAAAAAATACCGGATCCCCACCGACAGATTTAAACGCCCGCACCGGGGAATTGACGCCACCAGGTAGAACTGAGCAAGCTTTTTGGTATAAGGTTTTGCTTTTTTCGAGATTTAACATGGTTGCCTCAATTCTTTTCGTTTTCATTAATTTCATCATGTTTATGCGTTGCGAGCGATTTGGCGATTTTACGGGTAACATCCGGCATAATGCCTTCACCGCGTTCGATACCGTAAACGGCTAAGGGAAAATTCAACGGTTTTTGCAGTTCCCATATTTTTTCGTGCTCATGCGGCGGAAAAATTTTTGCAGGATTTCCCACGGCAACCCAGCCAATAGGAACCATTTCCCCGGGCAACAAATGAGATTTGAGGTGAACGACGCCATTAATCCTTACTTCCGCCCCCTTGCCCAAATGCGCGCCGTGGAAAATAGCGGCCCCGGTGGCGATAAAAATTTCATTTTCCACCGTGCAACCGGTGACATGAGCGTTGGGGCCAATCAAACAAAAATTCCCAATCGAAGCGGAGTGCCTCCCGGTGCTGCGTACGACAGCGTTTTCCAGCACAATACAATACTCGCCAAAGGAAATGCTGCCGCCTTCGGCAATGATGCTTGCCCCGTGCATAATCCGGCAATTCGGGCCAATCGTTACATCGCCGCAGACCGTTGCAGTTGGGGCAACATAGGCAGTGGGATGGATTTGGGGAGTTTTACCGTTGTGTTTTATAATCATGGTTTAGTTCCATCAAATAACGTATTGCGTGATGCTTGTTTCGTGATCTTAGTAGACCGTTTCAAAAATCGTTGTAGGGTTTGCTTGAAAGTCGGTCATGCTTCGACTCCGCTCAGCATGACTCAAAGCCGTCACTCTGAGCGGAGTCGAAGAGAGACAAACTCTACACACAATTATGAAATGCTCTACTTAGGAGCAACGCAACACGCATCACGCTCAGTGCAATTTCTCCGCTGCTTCCTTTGCAAAATAGGTTAAAATTAAATCCGCGCCGGCGCGCTTGATAGAGAGCAGCGATTCCATCATCACCCGATCATGATCCAGCCAGCCGCGCTGCGCCGCCGCCTTTATCATCGCAAATTCACCGGAAACCTGGTATGCCGCAGTCGGAAGGCCAAACTGCTCTTTGATGCGGCTTAAAATATCCAGGTAAGGCATGGCCGGTTTTACCATAATGATGTCGGCGCCTTCTTCCACATCCAGCGCTGCTTCCCGAATCGCTTCGTTGCCATTTGCCGGATCCATCTGGTAAGCGTTGCGATCTCCGAATTGGGGGGCGGATTCCGCCGCCTCCCGAAAGGGGCCGTAAAAACCGGAAGCAAATTTCGCGGCATAGCTCATCACCGGAATATCCTGAAATCCTTCCTGGTCCAGCGCTTCCCGAATTGCGCCGACCATGCCGTCCATCATTCCCGACGGCGCAACCATATCCGCACCATTTTTCGCTTGTACAAGCACCTGTTTTTGAAGCAGTTCCAGCGTGGCATCGTTATCGACCGTGTCTCCTTTTAACGGCCCGCAGTGGCCGTGGTCGGTGTATTCGCAAAAGCAGACATCAGTGATGACATACAATTCCGGTACCGCTTCTCTTAACGCCCGCAGCGCCCGGCAAATAATGCCGTTTTCATCGGTAGCATCACTGCCGTCGGCATCTTTGTGGGCCGGAATACCAAATAAAATTACCGATTGAATGCCCCGCTCCCAGATTTCCAATGAGTCTTTCACGAGCTGATCGATGGTCAATTGAAAATGCCCCGGCATGCTTTTGATGGGATTGCGTTTATCCGTTCCTTCAATGATGAAAAGCGGTAAAATAAAATCGTTTGGCGTCAGCGCCGTTTCTCGCACCATGTTGCGGATTTGCGGATTCTTGCGCAGCCGCCGCATCCGATGGTAAGGTGTAAACATTCTTTCTCCTTTCGTTGAAAAGGATAAAAGATGAAGGAAAGGATAAAAAAAGAACTGTTTAAACTTATCCTTAATCCTTTATCCTTCATCCTTTACATGAGCCATTTCTGGTTCTATCAAATTCTCATTTTCGATATTCTTGGTAAAGGTATTCTGAATATACGCGCCCACTAGCTCGCTCATCTCATGGGCGTTTTTTACACAATCGCCAACGGAGATGCCATTGCGAAAATTTCCGGTAATAAAAAGCCCCGGGGTATGATTTTCAAAATCCTGAATTTGCGACATTATTTTTTGATGGCCAATCTCATACTGAGGAATCGCTTTTGTCCAGCGTTGGATGACGACCAAATCAGGGTTTTGAGCGATTTTCATCAACTCCTTAAGATCACTTTGCACAGTCTTGATTAATTCATCATCCGGCAATTGCGCAATTTCCGGCTGGCGGCAACCACCGACGAATGTAGTGAGGGCAACTCCGCCTTGCGGTGCGCGCTCAGAAAAGATTGTCGAACTCCAAATTGTGCCTAAAATATTGCGGTTCTCTTTTTCCGGTACCAAAAACCCGAATCCATCCAGGGGAATGCTTTCCGGCGCCTGTTGATATCCGAAATACACCATTGCCACCGGCGGGTAGTAAATATTGGAAAAAACATCACTTAGCGGAAAATCAAATGAAAATGGTAACGTTGAATATACATGCGCCGGAATGGTTGATAAAATTGTCCTGGAATGAACTTGAAAACGACTTCCGCCCGACTCAAAATCAATTTCAAAACCGGGTGTATTTTGTGAGATATTTTTGATTTGCGCATTCAGGTAAACCTGGTCGTGGTATTTTTGATGTAATGAATCGGTAACCATCTGCAAGCCATTTTTAAAAGAAAGCAACCGTGCTTCGGGCTTGGCGGTTTCCGCTCGTTTGCGGCGTTTTTTAGCCCCTAAGATAGCGCCTTTGATCAAGCTGCCGTAATCTTGTTCCAATTGGTATAATTTAGGAAAGGCACTTTTCACGCTTAAGTTTTCCGGTTTTCCGGCGTACACCCCGGCAACAAAGGGATTGATGGCGTAATCCAAAAACTCTCTTCCGATTCTACGTTCGACAAAATCGGCCAAACACTCCTCGCTGTCAGGAGAGGCGGGTTTAATGAAGGGTTCCCTTAATAATCTGAGCTTGGCTGCCGTCGAGAACAACCTGGTTTTGATAAATGCCGGCGGCGACATTGGCAGCGCATTCAGTTTACCATCCCGAACGATATATCGATTTTTCGCTCGATCATTAGCGTATTCCAGGTTGTCAAGAATTTCCAGATCGGAAAACAATTTTTGCAACAGCGGCGTGGTTTCCAGGGTGCTATTT
>CAXHHS010000311.1:0-7599 GCA_964015645.1 uncultured bacterium | reverse complement strand
CACCAAGAAGCTCGTCGGCAGCGTCAGATGTGTATAAGAGACAGATTCGAACGGTTTGGTCAAATAGTCATCCGCACCGGTATCCAATCCTTCCAACTTGTCTTCGATGGCAGCTTTGGCCGTTAATAAAATGATCGGTATATGGCTGGTCCTTTCATCATTTTTTAGTTGATGGCAAAATTCGTAACCGGTCATCTTTGGCATCATTACATCGCTAATAATTAAATCCGGAATAAATTCTTGGGCTTTTCGGATTCCTTCGCTGCCATTTATCGCTTCTATCACCCGGTAGTTCGATGAAAGGGAATTACGAAGATAGGTGCGAAGATCGGCGTTGTCTTCCGCGATTAAAATTAATTGTTTGTTGTTCGTTGCCGGTTGTCTGTTGTTGGTTAATTGGGGCTGTAGAGGCGAAGCATCCCTGGCAACATGTTTTATTGTTTGATCAGATAATTGCCAGGGATGTTTCGCCCCTACAATGTTTTGATCCTGCAGCCATATTTCGCCAAACGGTAATCGAACAACAAATTCCGTTCCCTGCCCTTGCACGCTGTTTACGAAAATAGTTCCGTGATGCAACGTCACCAATTCTTTCACCAACGCCAATCCGATTCCGGTTCCTTTCATTTCTGTGGCATTCGTGTTATTTGTTTGATAAAATCGATCGAAAACCAAATCAAGCTCAGCCTCCGGAATTCCAATACCGGTGTCTTTCACGCGGATTTCTATGAAATCCTGCAAAGCGCTTTGCGTATAGCGCATAGCGCTAGCCTTGTTAAGTGGGCCGACTTTATCTATTTGCGCTCTGCGGTTGGCACTCTGCGCTCTGCGGTTTACTCCTACCTGTATATTCCCGCCGCCGGATGTAAACTTTATCGCATTCGAAAGCAGGTTATAGATAATTTGTTCGAGTTTATCTGTATCGAAACATGCTGTTAAGGAGCCGGGTGTAGCGGTAAATGTTAGTGTAAGCCCTTTTTCGCGAGCCATGGGAGAAAAAGATGCGACAATTCCTTTTATAAATGTTACAATATCGGCTGAAGTGGGATTTAGCGACATCATACCGGTTTCGAGCCTGGAGAGATCGAGCAATTGATTGATCAGGCGAAGCAAGCGGTTGGCATTTCTTTTCATCATAAAAAGATTCTGTCGAATGCGGCCATTTTTTACTTCCGAATGAATTTCTTCTATCGGGCCTAAAATCAACGTTAAAGGCGTGCGGAATTCATGGGAAATATTGGCAAAAAACCGAGATTTGAGACGATCCAATTGTTGCAGCCGGGAAGCTTGTTTTTCAATCGTTTCTTTCGCTTCTTCCGCTAATTTTTTCTGTTGTTCCAATTCCGCGGTTTTCTTTTTAACCAGAATTTCGAGCGTTCTCTGCTTCTTCTCGATATTTTTAATCCGCAGGCGATACAGAGTAAATACAAGCGCCAAGACAACAGCACTCATCAGGAATTTGAACCAACTCGTTTGCCACCATGGTGGAATAATACTAAAATTTAGCGAAGCGCCGGTTTCGTTCCAAATGCCATCGCTATTGGATCCTTTAACTTTGAACACATAACCTCCCGGCTGTAAATTGGAATACGATGCAGAGCGATCGGTGCCGCAATATATCCAATTTTCATGAAGCCCTTCCAGCATGTAAGCATATTGATTTTTCCGGGTGTTGGTGTAATCTAATGCCGCAAACTCAAATGACAGGAAATTTTCATTGTAAGAAAACCGCAGCGGAGTGCTGGAATTACCCCCAATGCGAACGGGTTTCCCAAACGATTTGATGGACGTGATTACAACCGGCGGAACATAAGGGTTATCGATAATGCTATCCGGGTGAAAAACGGTAAATCCATTTACCCCGCCAAAATACATTAGACCGGTTGATAAGCTCCGAAAAAAAGCACCGGTATTAAATTCGCTGCTTTGCAAGCCATCTTCGGAATCGTAGTTTTTAAACTCTCCGTTGCGAATATTAAATTTGGAAAGCCCTCCATTTGTGCTCAACCATAAATGCCCATTATCATCCGGCAAAATACCGTACACTACATTGTTCGGCAGCCCATCTTTTTCCGTGTATCTTTTGAAAGTTTGCGTCTTGCTATCAAATTGATTGAGGCCGCCGCCGTAGGTTGCAATCCATAAAATCCCACGTTCGTCTTCACAAATTGAATTAATGATATTGTGGCTGAGGCTGGTAGAATCATTCGATATTTCTTGAAAATGAACGAATGATTTTCGAGCCGAATCTAATTTATTTAAACCGCTTCCGTCCGTACCGACCCAGAGATTACCTGCCCTGTCTTCAACAACGATCCTTAAAAGGTTGCTGTTTAAACCATTTATATTCAATGGGTTATGGCGAATATTTTCGAAGTGCTCGCGTGTTCGATTATATTTTCCTAGCCCACCGGGAGTTGCGAACCAAAGCGTTCCTTTTTTATCTTCATAAATTGCTCGAACATAATTTGATGATATGCTGTAAGGATCATTGGGGTCGTATTTATAATGCGTTATCGAAATTTTTCGGGAGGCGGATCGGGAAACACGGAATACCCCCTCGCCGTTAGTGCCAACCCACATGTTATCTTCGTAGTCTTTAAATGTGGCTAAAATCCATTGATTATCCAATGCAGACAAAATGGGCTGATATAGGCTGCTTTCAACAAAACTACCGGATGAAGGATCAAAAATGCTTAACCCGTTAGATGTGCCGATCCAAACTTTTTTATCTTCATCTTCACTAAAAGCATACACAAGATTGTTTTTTAAACTCAACCGAACATTCGGATTATGATGATAGCTTATAAAGCGATTTTTATTCCGGTTCAGCTTATTCAATCCGCCAAGCACCGTTCCGACCCAAAGGTTACCAGAATAATCCGGGTGAAGCGCAGAAATATTATTGGCGCTTAAACTGCCCGGTGCTTTGGGATCGTGTTTAAAATGGGTAACCTCTTTTTCCTCATCGGCGAACCGGTACAATCCATCGGGTGTGCCAATCCAGAGCCGGCCAAACTTATCCTGGTTTATCGAACTGACAGTGTTGGAATTCAATCCTCTAAAGTTTCCATGGTGTTGTTGATTTTGCCGGGAATAAAAACGAAAGCTGTTTGTTTTAAAAAGATAACGAATCAAGCCCTGGCTGCGAGAACCGATCCAGAGATTTCCGGTTTGGTCGGTAAAAATTGCGGAAACATTTTGCCCTTTTGCATATTTGATAATTTGTTTCCTATTTGGTGTGATTTTATTTAAACCGGAGCCTGCAATGCCAATCCACAAAGCCCCGTTTCGATCTTCATTTAAGGCCGTGATATAATTGCCGCTTAAACCGAATTGATTTTCAGAACCTTTTAAAAACCGCTCGAAATTTTGTGTTCGATTATCCAATTTATTAAGGCCGAATTCCGTGCCGATCCAAATGAATCCGGATTTATCACCATAAATTGCCGTAATCCGGTTGTGGCTGATGCTATTATCATTTTGGGAATCGTGCTTGTATCGAATAAAACGGTTATTGCCACCGCTAACACCGATTGACTTGCTTAAGCTAAGTTTGTTTAAACCGTTTAATGTCCCTACCCAAAGATTTGCAGTTTGATCTTCGTATAAAGCCGTAATGTAATCATTGGAAAGCGATGTGGTATCCTGTGTTTGGTGACGGTAAACTGTAAAATCGTAGCCGTCATATTTATTAAGCCCATTCGCGGTTCCGAACCACATAAACCCGTGGCTATCTTGCAATATACAAAACACCGTACTTTGGGAAAGGCCATCTTTTAAGGTGATGTGTTCAAAATCAGGATGCGATTGGCGGGCGAGTAAACTTAAAGTAATAAACGTGGTTAATAGGAAATAAAATGTATACTGCATAATCTACTTTAATGTGATAGCATATCTTGATCAACAATATTTCTACTTTTCCCACGTTTATATTTGATTTGAATGTTTTAGTTTCATTTTACAGAGAGAGAATTCTTAATTCACTCCAAACCGGTAAATTCAACAACATCTTCCAAGTAGCCTTCGAAATCCGGTTTAGCGGGTTTTGACAGAACATGCCGAACCCAGGCATCGCGTTCATGTTTGATCACTTCCAGCTCCCAAACACATGCCGTGGTTCCGTCTTTTGGGCCGGGGGTAAATTTCGCAGGCGCAGATAACGAGCTATTGAACAGAAAGTGGCGCACAATATCTTCAACCCAAACATCTACCAGCAGCCAAACAGCTTGTGTCCCGGCGTGTATCGTGATGAAACCGAAACGCCAGTTTTTCCGGTTGGGCCAGGGGACATTTTCCGTTACAAAATTTAAAGCTGCAGAAACAACATCTTTAGAGATTTCCCTGCCATCGGCAGCAATGCCATAAACTTTGAGTTTCCATCCTGCAATCTCGTGAACGCCAATTAACCAGGTACGGCGAGGTTTGTAGGGAACGAGTATTTCATCAGCGCTCATTTGTTTGATTTCCTTTCGCCCTTTAGCGGCGTAATAAAGACGCGGTTGTCGTGATAAACCGCCCCACGCCCCATATCGGCATCGTGTTCGGCCACAGTTACATTGACTGATGCACCGGCGTTAAATTTAGGCCACAATCCCTTGGGGCTAACCGCGATGCCCGGCCTGATGGCATCATTTTCAACTAATACTGCTGAGAATTCTCCGCGATTATTGCGGATTCGCACACGCTTCCCAGGCGCCAAGCCCAATGTTTTGATGTCTTCCGGGTTTAGCGTTACCGTCACTGCATCCGCATGGGCATGTTTTGTTCCCACACCGTACACTGAATTCAAAAGACCTTTGCTGGCCGGGGAGAGCAATGCCAGCGATCCGTCTGCGGTTTTCCTTACGGCTTCCAACGGCGGTGTATAGTGCGGAAACCGTCCCAGGCCATCCGCCTCCGCCCGTTCGGATCGAAATTCAAATTTTAACGAAGGTGTATAGAATTTTTCCAGGAATGGCTGATACGGTTTCGGCCAATTCAACCGCGCCCAACCGGTTTCTTTCAGCCGATCGAGAGTAATTCCATCCAACGCCGGGTGCTCGGAGTTTAGGGCAGCGCGCGTTAATTCTTCATCGCTGGCGTAAAGCGCAGGCTCCTTTAACCCCATTTGTTTTGCCAGGCGACGAAAGATTTCCGTATGGGGAAGACACTCGCCGTGTGGTTTTACTATCGGTTCGTTCCATTGCAGGTACAAATGGCTAAAGGAGTCGTGCAAATCGGCGTGTTCGGTTTGCATGGTTCCGGGGAGTATAATGTCGGCATAATCCGCTGTATCGGTTTGAAAATTATCGATTACAACCGTAAACAAATCGTTGCGCGAAAGCCCTTCGCGAATTCTCCTTTGATCGGGATTCGAGACCATCGGGTTTGCAGCCCAGATTACCAGGGATTTTATTGGAGGATCGTTCAATTCGAGAAGCCCTTGCCCCAAACGCGTCATCGCCAGCGAACGTGTTTTGCGAGGTTGGAGATCGGGGCGACAAAGCGCATCAACATTGAGCTTGTAAGTAGGGCCGGTTGAATAGCAAATACCGCCGCCCAATCTTTGAAAATCACCGGTGACCGCCACAAGGCATGACAAAACGCGCGCTGCCTGGCCGCCTCCCCGGTGGCGTTGTATTCCCATTGACGTGCGAATGCCCATCGGGCGGCGAGTTGCAATCAAATTTGCAAGATCGGCGATGGATGTCTCCGAAAGCCCGCAAATTTCCGCTGTGCGCTCGATTGAAAATTCTTGAAGAACGCTGTCGCGGAATTCTCCCCATCCCAATGTTCGCCTTTCAAGATATTCCCGATTTTCCGCACCAAGTTCGACGAGGCGTTGCATGATCCCAAGCGCGAGCGCAGCATCGGTTCCCGGTTTGAGGGGAATGTGAACATCGGAGCGTTTTGCTGTGGCAGTTCTAATCGGATCTATTGTTACGATGATCGCGCCGTTTTCACGGGCTTTTTTGATAAACGGCCACAAATGTTGGTTCGTCTCAATCGTATTCGTTCCCCACAGCAAGATGAGCTTGGAATGAACCAAATCCTCCGGATCCATTCCGGCAGCAGAACCGGTTGTGTAACGCATTCCAACGTGGCCGGCGATGGAGCAGATATTCGGATCGTGCAAAGATGCGCCGAGGTAATGAAACAGCCGTTTCCCAGCGCCGACGATTCCTTGAACCCAGCCAACGGTGCCGGAACCAGCATAGGGCCAAATCGCCTCGGCACCAAATTGTTCAATCGTATTTTGAAGATTGCTGGCAATTTCACTTATCGCCTCATCCCAGGAAACTCTCTCAAATTGGCCGCTCCCTTTTGCGCCAATTCTCCGCAAGGGATATAAAAGCCGATCCGGGTGGTCTACATATTCCAGGTATCTAGTGGTTTTGGCGCAGAGGGTTTTGCCGGTAAACGGGTGTTCCCGGTTTGCCCGAAGTTTGATTGGCCGCCCATCCTGAAGATCAACAATCCAGGAGCATCCATCCGGGCAGTCTAAAGGACAGGCGCCGATAACGCTACTTTGAGAAGTAGCTGAAATCTTCTCGAATGTATTGTTTTTATTTCGCATGGAGCAAATATACTTGAAAAGAATCTCAAAAGAAAGTGGCATTAATGACATTGCTGGTTATATTTACGCCATGCCACATACAATTGCAGTTGCGATTTATAATGGTCTTTCGGGTTTCGAATATGGGATCGCTGCGGAGATTTTCAGGCTAAAGCGTCCTGAGCTTGGGAGGCAATGGTACAACTTCAAATCATGCCGGGTAGAAAAAGGTAAACTTCGAACCAGCCACGGTTTGGAAATTGAACCGGAGTACGGAATTTCGGATTTGGTTACGGCGGACACGGTGTTAGTTCCCGGTTGGCGGGTGCCGGTTGAGCAACCCGGGGCAGCATTTATCGAAGCGTTACAAGCAGCCTACAAAAACGGTGCGCGACTTGTTTCGATTTGCACCGGCTCATTTGCCCTGGCGCACGCAGGGCTGCTTGACGGGCATCGCGCAACCACCCATTGGCTTCACGCTGATAGCCTTAGACGATTGTTCCCGCTGGTTAACGTCACTGCCGATGCGCTGTACGTCCGCGATGGCCGAATTTCGACATCCGCCGGCTCTGCGGCGGGATTGGATTTGTGCTTAGCGATTGTAAGAGAAGACTTTGGAATTGCCGTGGCGAATAAAGTAGCCCGGCGAATGGTCGCACCGGTTCATCGTGAAGGCGGGCAGTCGCAATACGCTGAGCCGGTTATCTTAACGACCGATGATGACGACTTTGGCCCCATTCTGGATTGGATGACCGCCCATCTCGAACAACCGTTTACAGTTGAGGAGGTTGCGGCAAAATTTGCTTTATCGCTCCGTACCTTTCAGCGGCGGTTTGGCCAATTGACGGGTATTTCCCCCTATCGTTGGTTAAATCAACAACGCGTTATGAGAGCCAGGGGATTGCTGGAAACAACGGATCTGAGTATCGAAGAAATTGCGTTTAAATCCGGCCTGGGGGCAGCGGCGAATCTTCGCAAACATTTCGCGCGCCTGTTAGGGACAACGCCGAGCGCTTACAGATCGGCGTTTCACGCCAATGGTATAAAAGGTTAAGTATACG
>CAXHHS010000310.1:0-7607 GCA_964015645.1 uncultured bacterium | reverse complement strand
TTTTTTCGCCCGATGGAAAATATCTCGCTTACATGTCGATGAAGCGCGCCGGGTTTGAAGCCGATCAGCAGGATTTGGTGGTTTATGATCTTACCACAAAAGAAATTCGAAATTTGACCAAGCCTTTGGATCGTTATGTTTCCGATTTCGCCTGGTCGCCGGATTCCAAAAAGCTGTATTACTTTGTGCCGCACCAGGGGCGCCACATGCTCTACGAACAAAAGGTGGATGATAAATATCCCCGGTTGCTGCTGGATAAAAAATATATCGGCGCCATGCGCGTCAATCCCGATGGCAAATCGTTGCTGCTCAAACACCAGGCAGTCAATATGCCCTACGAATTGTTCAACTTCGATTTAAAGAGTAAAAAACTCACCCAGCTAACCTTTACCAATAAGGAACGGTTGGCGCAGTTGGAGATGAATCCGCTGGAAGACCACTGGTTTGCCGGCGCCAAAGGCGACACCGTTCATCTGCTGATGGTAAAACCGCCGCAATTTGATCCGGCCAAAAAGTATCCGCTGATTTCCCTCATCCACGGCGGGCCGCAAGGTGCCTGGAGCGATAATTTCCACTATCGCTGGAATGCCGAGATGTTTGCTGCGCCCGGTTACGTGGTGATAATGATTAACTTTCACGGTAGCCGGGGATACGGGCAAAAGTTCTGCGACGCCGTTAGCAAAGATTGGGGCGGCGCGCCGTTTGAGGATGTTATGCTGGGCACCAAATGGGCGATTGATAATTTTGAATTTATCGACGGCGAACGCGTGGGCGCTGCCGGCGCTTCTTACGGTGGATTTATGATCAATTGGATTGAAGGGCACAACGACGACGGTTTATTCAAAACCCTGGTTTCGCACGATGGCGTTTACGAACAGGTAAGCATGTTTGGCGCTACGGAGGAACTCTGGTTCCCGATGTGGGAATTTAACGGCATGCCCTGGGAAGACGGCAGTGTTTATCAAAAATGGAACCCTATCAACCATGCAGGCAATTTTAAAACCCCGATGCTGGTAATCCACGGCGAGCACGATTATCGCGTGCCTTATACCCAAGGATTACAACTATTTACCGCCCTGCAAATGAAGGGTGTGGAATCGCGGCTTCTGTTTTACCCGGATGAAGATCACTTTGTGCAAAAACCCCAGAACGCCCAACTGTGGTGGAAAACGGTTCATGAATGGTTGGGGAAGTATTTGAAGCCATAATCAGGGTTCCACTGCTATTAGTTAAGGGAATCCCGAGCATTAATATGAATCCTCTACAAGGATTAAAAATCTAGGAGGCGCTATTATATCTACAATAATGCAACCTCTACGAGTTTAATCAGACAGCAGCAGGAAAACATCATAGATGTTATATTATTGTAGTAAAAATGTGCCATATAATTACCTATCCTCGTAGAGGATACTTAAGCTATTGAATTTTACCTTACCGATTAATACATTCGCCTGCCTTAATGATAATTACTTTGGAAAGGAAGCAAAATGGAATGGGTTAGCAATCCGGAAGCGTGGGTTGCGCTGGCAACTCTGACAGCGTTGGAAATCGTATTGGGTATTGATAATATTATATTTATCTCAATTTTAGTCGGGCGATTGCCGCAAGAGCAGCGCAATCGTGGCAGGATAATCGGGTTGGGATTGGCGATGGGTATGCGAATTTTGCTGCTGCTCTCGTTAGCCTGGATCATGAAACTAACCGCACCGATTTTTAGGCTGTTGGGAAAGGAAATTTCCGGCAGGGATTTAATTTTGATTTTGGGCGGGTTGTTTCTGCTTTGGAAAAGTACCCACGAAATTCACAACAGCCTGGCGGGGGAAGAACACCACGAATCCGGTAAAGGCGTCGCCAGTTTTGCCAGCGTTATTACCCAAATCGCCATCATCGATATTGTTTTTTCACTGGATTCGGTGATTACCGCCGTGGGGTTGGCAAAGGATTTAATGGTGATGATTCTGGCCATCGTTATTGCCGTTGGCGTTATGATGGTATCGGCCAAAGCGCTTGGCGATTTTGTGGATAACCATCCCACTATAAAAATGTTAGCGCTCAGTTTTCTCACTTTGATCGGATTTACACTGATTGCCGAAGGCTGGGATTTGCACATTCCAAAAGGCTACATTTATTTTGCGATGGCCTTTTCCATTGGAGTCGAAATGCTCAACCTCCGCGTGCGCAAACGAAGAGAACCACATCCAGTAAAATTGCGGAAGAAGATGACGGAGTAAATTGAGTGTTTGGGTGTTATGGTGTTCAAGTTGATTTATATCCCCATACTCAACACTTGAACACCCAAACACTTGAATACTTCTCAAACTCTTCTCCATTTTCCGGATTTCCAAACCCAGCCGCGGTTGGTTTTTTTCCAGTGCCCCGGCACCCAAACGTAACCCTTTCTCCCTTTCACCCAATAGCCTTTTTTCCAGACATAATGGCCGTTTTTCCAGGCCCAACGCCCGTTCACCCAAACCGCACCGGAATATGGTTTTACTGTTACAACTTCTACCTTTGCCGACGGTGGTGCAGTGCGAGAGGTATACACCACACGTGTTGTGCAATTGGTGAACATGGCGAGTACAATCCCACTGAATAATGTCATTTTTAGAAAATGTTTAAAACGCTTCATTTTATTGCCTCCTAATTTTTAGTTCTGGTTCACAATACGATAAAGCGAACGGTGTGCCAAAAACCAGGAAGTATTGTTTCTTAACGATTTAGGGTGAGATAAAAAGTGTGGCGGAGGTTTGAATGTACTTTGTGGTACATCGAACCTGTTCGAAAACTACTAAAACTAACTGAAATTACAAATTACAAAAAGACGGTGGTTATAGCTTACGATTCCGCACCACCAAGGTCGCCGAACATGCCGTCGATAATATCGCTTGCTTCGGCCTCGTATTCTTCCGGCACAAAAATAAAGGCTGCGTTACCAACCGCACCCAACCCTTTTGCGCCCAATGCGCCGCCAAAAAAGTCTTGAGAAAGATAGTAGGGAATGTCTTTTTCTCGCAGCACTTCGCCGACCATTTCTGCCGGAATTGCGCCGCTTAAGGGGCCAATTTTTTTCCAGTTGGGTTCTTTTTCCATTTGAGTCTCCGGAAGGTTTGAGCCATACAAATGCCTCAGTTGATCTCAAGGATGCTTTCTTCTGACGCGATTGTTTGCATAATATCTGCCGAGTTGCCGGCTAATATTTTTTGCCGCACTTCCGATTTTGATAGAATCCGGGAAATGCGGCTTAATAAGCGAATGTGGGTAGCAGGTTTATTTTCCGGGCCGATCAATAAAAAAATAATTTGCGCCGGCTTACCATCAAGCGATTGAAAATTAACGCCATCCTGATGAATTCCAAGCGCCATTGCAAAACCCGGTAGATCATTGCTTTTGCAGTGCGGAATTGCCACGCCATTTCCTACGCCGGTTGTCATAATGGTTTCCCGGTCTAAAACCGCTTTCAGGATTAGTTCTTTGTTTTGAATAATCCGTTTTTCTGCCAGCAAGGTCAGCAACTCTTTGATCACATCAACTTTAGAAGATTTTTTTAGCGGGTGTATAATTAGATCCGTATGTAAAATGTCTACCAATTTCATAAAAACCTCTGGCACTATCAACCGTTTTCGGAACAAAAATATACAATAAAAATAGATTAATCACCACAGTTACTTATTCTTCTTCAGAAATTGTCGGCGATGTCGAAAATTTCTGAAACTGAAAAGAAATTGCATAGGTATTTGATTGTTTTAGCTTAAGTTATTGAACCAAACGGAAAAATTGCGTTGTTTATCGTAGGCTATCATTTTATGCTTGTAAAAGGAGGTATGGATGCGCAAGATCAACATATTGCTGGTTCTGATATTATTGGGATTTACATCCTCACTATTTTCCCAGGGATTTAGAGACCCATGGCGATTCTCGGAAGAAAATCACGTATATGGCGGCCTCGGTGTCGCCTGGATTGATGATAATCCCTTTACTGCCATCACATTTGCGCCGGAAATTTCTTTTGGTGATTTTGGTGTTGGCATTTATTTGCAATTGTTATTCGATGCCAATAATGATTTTACATTTCGAACGGATGAATATAAAGGCGGCCCGGGCATTCTACGGATCATTCGCTATATTCGCTACGGGCAAAAGTACGATCAATATTATTTGCGTGTTGGATGGCTGGATCGCGCGATATTAGCAAACGGATCCCTGGTTTGGAATTACAATAATACCTCAAATTACGATAGACGAAAAATTGGCCTGGAATTAGATTTTGATCTTGACAAGTTTGGCCTGGAAACAGTTTTAGGAGGAATTGGTGCGCCAAATGTCCGGGGGATCAGTGTTTATTTGCGCCCGTTTCGGTTTATGAATAGCGCGCCTTCAATTTTAGAGCGTTTTAAAATTTATGGCACCTTTGTGCGAGATAGCCGGCTTCCGGCTGCATCTGGTTTGGATACAGCCAGGGTTGCGCTAAACGCCTACAGTGTGGGCGTCGATTTAACATGGTTGGATTTACCGCTGGTTAAAAGCGCAATTTATGCGGATTATTCCAAATTTGATAATTACGGAGACGGAAAGGCACTGGGAATTAATGTGCTGTTTCCGAATTTCGTTGGTATTTTCGGTTTGTCTGCCAGATTCGAAAAACGGTTTATCGATGCACAATTTATTCCCAGCCTATTTGGCCCGCTGTACGATTTAGAACGCAATGTTAGCCTCGTTGCCCAAATTGAAGCGGCACCGAAATCCGAAGGTTATTTCGGAGAGCTTGCCGGGCATATATTAAATCGAATTCGGTTAATCGGGAATTTTCAAAAATTAAATGGCATTCCCAATAGTGGTATTTTACACCTGGAGGCGTCCGTTCCGGAACTGTTTCCGCGATTCCAATTTTTTGGCTTTTATGATAAAAAGAATATCGAAACCTTTAAAGATGCCCGCACGCTCGATATTAATTCCGTGCTAACCGCCGGGCTGCGCTACCAATTATATGGAGCGATTTACGCAACAATGGCGTATCGCTGGTATTGGGTGGAAGATGAAAACAACCCTGGTGTTTTTCAGCCAATAGAGCGGTTTGAACCGGGGCTTACTCTACGGTATGACTTTTGACAGGTCTTGCATTAATGGTACGGTTGGCGAATTTGAGTAGCTTAAAAAATTCCCCGCCTTAGATAAGGAGGGGACAGCGTCGTGAGGCGTTTAGCGAACGACGCAGGGGTGGTTGGAAAGCGCAAATCTCATTCAACCACCCCTGATTTTCTCGTGTAGGGCGGAGAATTTTAATTGTTTTTATCAATTCGTCAACAGTATCATCAATGTCTATGTTTGCAATACTTTTGATAAAACTTCTCAGCAATCGCTTTTGGATTGCCAATAACAATTTCCACAAAGCCGAGGTTAAAATCGAACCAATCGGGGGAAGGTGCATCGGGTGTTAAATTTGCTCGAATTGTAAATGTTTCCCGATCCGGCGATAAAATATCATCCGGGTTTAGATTGTGTTTTTTTAACGTTGCGTAAATCGCTTGGATAACTTGCGGCCAGAGTTTGGAAAGTAATTTATCCATGTGCCTGCCGAAGTGCGGCTGGCGGCCATCCATATCCGTAAATCCATATTCTTCCGCTAACGCCCAGGAACTAAAAGATTTGCCGGATTTTTTCCATACCTCAGCATCTGCTGCCAGTGCCGCCACTGCCCGACCGACGTAAAATGGCGTTTCGGAGTGTGCAAAATGGCGGTCTTTTTCGATAGCTGCCTCCCAATTTTCCTCCGTAACGCCGAAATGTTCCAGCATCGCTTCCGAGCGCAAAAATCCCGGCGTTAGTGCCAATGTAGTGATGTTGGTATCACGAAGTTCCTGTGCCATTCCAAAGGCCAATCGCATGGCGGAAATTTTCGAGAGATCGTAAAACAGGTTTCCGCGATAATGGCGGTTCATCGCTTCATCCCCGTCTGTAATTTCGATAATCAGTCCCGTATCGTTTTTTACCATCAGTGCCGCACCGTAGCGAGCGGTGATGATGTGTGCCCAAACCGCGCGTTCCAGCATGGTTTGCCCCTTTTGCAAATCAAGCTCCCAGAATGGTTTGCTCCATTCAGTCAGCGCATCGCCGCCCCAAATATCGTTTACGAGAATGTCCAACCGTCCTTGCTCTTTGTGAACCCGCTCGAATAATGCTTTTACCTGCGCTTCATCGGTGTGATCTACTTGTGTATAAAAACCAACGCCGCCAAATCCGGAAACCATTTCGGCAGTTTCTTCGATTGTCTCTGGCCTCCCGGCAGTGGCCGGGTTTTCGCGTGTGCTGCGACCGGTGCAATATACGGTTGCGCCAGCCTCTCCTAACATGCAGGCAATTCCGCGCCCGGCGCCACGGGTTGCCCCGGCGACAACGGCGATTTTGTCTTTTAGTGACTTCATCTTTGATTTTCTCCAATGATCTCAGTTTCTGAATATTGATAATAAGCCGAAGCGATATCAAGCTCTTCTTCTTTTTATTTTGCTTGTTGTCTGCCGGTTGCTGCCGACTATATTTATCCGTTTAATTTGGTAAATGAAGATTTATGATTAAAACCGAAGATTTGAAAATTGCGCTCGTCCACGAATGGCTGGTAAGCATGCGTGGCGGGGAAAAAGTATTCGAAGCGCTCTGCGAAATGTACCCCAATGCAGACGTATTTGCACTGGTTCACAACAGCGGGGGCGTATCGAAAATCATCGAAGACCATCACATTAACACGTCTTTTGTAAATCGGCTGCCGGGTAAAAAAACGCGCTATAATTATTATTTGCCGCTGTTTCCTACCGCTATCGAGATGTTTGACTTTTCGAACTACGATCTTATTATTTCATCATCTCACTGTGTCGCCAAAGGCGTGCGTACGCCGCCCCACGCCTTGCATATTTCCTACGTTCATACACCGATGCGTTATGTTTGGGATATGTACGAAGAATATTTCGGCAAAGGCAAAACCGGTAAAATTTCTCGAAAGATTATTCCGTTTATTGCCAACTACCTGCGGCTGTGGGATGTTAGCAGCTCCAACCGGGTTGATTATTTTGTTGCCAACTCCCGGCATGTAGCGAATCGGATTTGGCGCTATTATCGCCGGGAAGCCGATGTAATTTATCCGCCGGTAGATACCCATCATTTTCCGCCGTCTATCAAAAATGAAGGGTATTATTTAATCGTATCCGCGCTGGTTCCCTATAAAAAAATCGATTTGGCCATCAAGGTATTTAACGAAATGGGTGAGCCGCTTTACATTATCGGAGATGGCCCGGAGAAAAAACGGTTGATGGGTATGGCAAAAAACAATATCCGGTTTTTTGATTGGGTGCCGGCTAACCAATTGGGCAGCCATTTTGCAAACTGTCGCGGGTTAATATTCCCCGGTGAAGAAGATTTCGGGATTGTGCCGGTGGAAGCACAAAGCTGTGGCAAACCGGTGATTGCATATCAAAAAGGCGGTGCGCTGGAAACGATTATCGGCGTCGAAAAAGGAAGTAAACGTGAGCCAACCGGCGTGTTTTTTTCTCAACAAACGGAAGAGGCACTGGTAAATGCCATCCTTCAGTTTGAATCCGTTAACTGGACTTACCAGTGGA
>CAXHHS010000309.1:0-7616 GCA_964015645.1 uncultured bacterium | reverse complement strand
GTATATTCTTTTAGGCGCTATCGTATTAAGCGGCGTCATTATTTGGGTAACATCACATTATTTAAATCAAACGTTAACGGATTCTTTGATAAGCCAGGGGCGGATTGTCGCAAATAGCATTGCGGAACTGGCAGCGGAAAAACTCATCGAAGAAGATGTTGTCGGGATGAAAAAAATTGTGGAAAAATACCGCTACTATGTTAGCAATCAATATATTTTGATTATCGATCCAACCCACGCAGTCGTTACCGATACTTACAATGGCAACATTCCGCCGGAATTGGCCAACGATGCCGTTTATGTAAATTTTGATTTTGCCAGCGGAAAAGAATATGAGGTTACCCTGTTAAATGTGCAAGATAACGATGTTTATGATATCCTGCTGCCGGTTAAAGAAGGGTTGTTAGGATTTGTACGCGTGGGGTTAAAAAAATCAGTGATCGATGAGCAAGTGCAAACCACCGTTTTATACATTGGTGGAATTATTGCATTGGGCACACTGGCCGCAATTATCATTGCCTTGATGATCATCACGGTACAAGTAACTCGCCCGGTGATACATTTGGCAAACGCAGCAAGGGAAATTAGCCTGGGCAATTTTAATACCCCGGTCGAGATCAATGTAAAAAACGAATTACAAATGTTAGCCGCTTCTATAGATAGAATGAAAGAGAGCCTGAAAACCAGCCTGGAACGTTTAAAAAGCCGTTCCACAATTGGCCGGTTTTAATAATAAAAGTTTTGTATCAAACAGTCGATAACTTAGATACAGATGCAGGAGAGCGGAAAAAAGCAGTATAACTCACATCCGGTAACGTATCAAGAAAAGGAGACGCTTACACAATGGTACAAGTTAAAAAGTTAAAAGACGGTAGCCGCCAAATTATTCTTACCGCCAAACAGTTTGATGAAATCACCAAAATTTTGACAGAGCTGGCAACAAAAACCAAGGCGTCTACCATTCTGCTGGCAGATATTAGCGGGCAGTTAATTACCCAACGCGGAAATACCGACGACATTAATACCCAAATACTCTCCGCCCTGGCTGCCAGCGATTTTGCCGCAACATCAGAAATGGCCAAACTGGTTGGCGAAGACGCCAAGTTTAAATTGCTGTTTCACGAAGGGGAAAAACGCAACGTTTATCTCTCCAATGTCGGCGACAGTTTTTTCCTGGTGGTGGTTTTTGATGTCAGCGTTACATTGGGTTTGGTGAGAATTTATACCAAAAAAGCCATTCAAAACCTGGTAGACGTTTTTGAAACCACCGAAGCCGGCGACGACGCTAGCTCCATTATCGACCAGGATTTTAGCAGCATGCTAGGCGATATGCTGGATGATTCCTTTAAATAAAAATCAACGGATGATTGAAAATAGACTAATACGAGGCGAATAATTTATGTTTATCAATTGGGCGTTACAGGAAATCAACTTAAAAATCGTTTACTACGGCCCGGGAATGAGTGGAAAAACCAGCAACCTGGAATATATTCACTCCAAGTTAGACCCATCGTTAACCGGGGAATTGGTTACCTTGAAAACCAAAGAAGACCGCACGATTTTTTTCGACTTTATGCAAATCGAAGTGGGACGAATTAAAGGAAAAAAACCGAAATTCAATCTTTACACCGTGCCCGGCCAGGTGTATTATGCTTCCAGCCGGAAAATTATTTTGAACGGCGTCGATGGCGTGGTATTTGTTGCAGATTCCCAGAAAGACCGCATGGAAGGCAACATCGAAACGCTGCTGGATTTGGAAAACAACCTGATGTCCATGGGGTATTCTTTAGAGACATTTCCCTGGGTTATCCAGTACAACAAACGGGATTTGCCCAACACCGAATCCCTGGAATTGCTGCAAAAAAAGCTGAACTTCTTTAACGTACCACAGTTCGAAGGAGTTGCCATCAAAGGCACCGGGGTGTTTGATACCTTAAAATCGATTATCAACCTGGTGGTACGGCACGTGCAGCAACAGCTTTAAAAAGGTTTAAGGATTAAGGTTAAATTGGAAAAGCCTTTGGGATGATGTTGATTTTCAAAGGCTTTTGTTTAAAGTCTGGGCGAAAAACCAGGGCGTAAGTTCTTTATTTCATAATAATTAACCCCTTCTCTTTTCATGTATTCTCACCTTTTTTTTCCAAAGCTACCAATATTTTCTCTTGAATCTTGCAAACCGGTTTCTTAAATTCTTATGGTGATAGAGCAGAACCAGAGACGAATTTCCCTGCCACTATACTAAATTAAAATTTTGAACTCTTTTGAGAGGCGCTTAAAATCGTCAGTTAATTTTATTTAATTTTCAGGGTCATTTTTTCCCAGAAGAAAATTATTTTATGAAAACGGATAATTTGCCTAACTTAAAGCGAGGCTGAATATGTCTCAAAATGAAAGATCGCCTCCCTCCGGATAATACTTCATGTATTGAGCTAAATAGTGTTAAAAATATAAACGGACGTTGTTATTACAAATAAAAAATATGCTTACAAAAGCTTTTCCTATTTTTTAGAAGCATTAGTGTTTATTATCTATGCAATTTGCTTCTCAATTCCGCAATATGCTCAAATACGTTCCGATTTCATTCTTGCAAACGAGGGAAGCTCTAACCAATTTCATATAAAATATGATGATCAAGGAAGGTTATATGCAACCTGGGGAAGTGACGGAGTTTATTTTGGCGTTTACGATTCGCTTGGCAACCCATTTTTTCCTACCCAAATAGTAAAAACCACGAATTATACGACTGGTAATCCACGTTTAGCTCTTAACAAAACCAATATTCCAATAGTTTGGAACGAAGTTGTTCAATCTTTTAACCGATTTGTTTTTGGCAGAACATTAACAAACAATGGCGTTCCAATTTCCGAAGAATTTGTGGTTAACGACCCATTTTACGATTCGGTCCGCAATTGGACAGACGTTACGTTTCTTAACGATAGTACTTTCATTGTCGTGTGGTCGGGAGAAGGCCTATCATCTCCCTTTACTTCTAATAATAGCGTTTGGGGACAACGCCTTACTACTTCACTTAAATATATCGGAGAAAATATTCAAATTAGTGAACATGTGATGAATTCTCCTGCACACGGTAACTCTCGGGTATTGAAACTAAATGAATCCGGTGATTTTGTCGTAATATGGCAGGATAAACATTCCGGCAGTAGAAAAGTATATGGCCGGTTGTTTTATTCTGACGGCACACCGCAGGACTCCAGTTTTTTGATCAGTGAAGATTCCCAAATAACGGATGTATGGTCTATAAGTGCTGTTACAAATGACGGTAATAATTTTGCCGTTGTATGGAGTGCTGAAATCGATACATTGTGGCAAATTTATTGGCGACGATTTAAAACTAATAGCACTCCTCTAAGTTCAGCTAAAAAGATTAATACTTCTCCGGGCGTTGGCACTAAGTATCCTTGTGTAGATATCGCCATAGGAGATAGAGGAAACTATATAATCGTATGGGAGCAGAAATATAATGGTTATCTCAAAATTTTTGGTCAAAAATTTTATTCAGACAGTGTGGCTCTTGGTGTAAATTTTAGAATTTCAACATTTCCTGATTCTTTTAGCCATGGGTTTCCAAATGTTACTATTTTAAATAATAAAATATTAACTGCCTGGAGAGCTAATCGTGCAATATGGGCTAACGTTATTAAGTATAGTAATTCGCCAGTAGGAATAGAGCATGATTATTATACCGATATAACTCAACCTATCAAATTATTCCAAAATTACCCCAATCCGTTTAATGCCAGTACAATTATAAAGTTTAATGTATCCGAAGCTTCTATTGTAAAACTGGATATCTACAATTTATTAGGGGAAATGATAGTAAATCTACAAAATGAGTTGGCCTTACCCGGTGAATACCAGGTATTATGGGATGGTAAGGATTCTAAAAGACAGGTTGTGCCGTCAGGCATATATTTCTATCGTCTGAAAACATCAGGATTTTCACAGATACGGAAACTATTGTTTGTTCAATAATGGAAAACTTTTAAGTATTTACAAATTATTCAATGATAATAATCGATGAGTTAAAGCATTTGGAGGGTAAAATGTCTAGCAATAATTTTTTAAAGAAGTTTCGAATTATATTTTTTATCATAATCTTTTTAAGCTTGTATTCTTCATCAACTCTAGCTGAGAAGAAAAAAAATTCTCGGCCAGGCGTTACATCGGAAACAGATTATTATATTGAAAATGGTATTCTTTACACCGACCGGGTTATTGTAAAGTTTAACCGAAAAATATTCGAATTGCCTTCTGATGTTATAAGAGCAAGCATTGAAAATATGGAAGCAGGAGCTTCACCATTGCATCAATATATTCTTTCCTTACAGCAAAATTATGGAGAAGTCGAATTTATCAAAAGAATTCCAAAGGCAGTTTGGGGAGATACTTTACGCACCCACCGCTTTACAGGGGAATTGGTTGTAATTGAAGATTTATCGCAACTTTTTACGTTAAAATTTAATCGACTCGTTCCAATAGATAGTCTGATTGAAAAACTTGAAAAACTACCGGAAATCGAATACGCTGCTAAGCCATTATGCATTGTTGATTTAGTAGAGCCGGATGATGATCATTATCTCTCTGGAGACCAATGGAATTTAGAATTAGTGCAGGCTGCTGAAGCCTGGAATATTACAAAAGGAAATACATCAATAAAAATTGCAACTATTGATAATGGAGCAGATCAAGACCATGATGATTTTCAAGATGAAAACGGCCAAGATAAAATTGTGGGAGGGGATGGGGAAAATCCTGTTGCAAATGCATTTAATCATCATGGTAGTAGAGTTGCTGGTATCGCAGCTGCCGGAACAAATAACAATGAAGGAATTGCAAGTTTAGGTTGGAATCTACGATTATTAACATATAATCGGCACCTTTTAGGAGTGACTCTTGAAGCGCTTATTGATGACGCAGTAGACGACGGTGCTGACATTATTAATATGAGTTTTTTTGTAGCTAGAATAATACCTACATTTCATTGCGAAGAAGATGATAATGATTATGAGGAAGTTTGGGCACCAGCAGGATTTAAAGATGTTGCAAGTTTTAAAAGTGCGGTAAGCAATGCTATTCAGGAAGGCGTTATATGTATAGCTGCAGCCGGCAATTCTAGCCTTAATACAATGCCAGAAAGCTGTGACCCTCTTGATCCGCCAGTTAGAATTGAACCAGCAAATTTCAATGATGTTATTGCAATTAGTGGTACGAATTCATCTGATGAATTCGTAGATGTTTGGAATTATGACACTTCTTTGAATTCACCTCATTTTATTGATGTTACCGCACCGGGAAAAGATATATTGAGTATTAGAACCGGGGGAGGATATAATGTTGACAGCGGAACTTCTTTCGCTGCACCTCACGTTTGTGCACTAGCTGGTTTAATTAGATCGATTAATCCGGGATTATCTGTTCAGGATGTTCAAGATGTTATTACAAACACCGCAGATAAAATCAATGTGGATAATTGCCCGGAAGATCCTTCCTATGATGGAAATGGCTGGAACAGATGTGTTGGTTATGGCCGTATTAACGCTCATGAAGCGTTACTATCTGTTATTGATGACATGGCAGAAGACAATGAATCCTCTTTTTCCACCGCCACCGGCAATAACAATGGGAGACGGTTAGTACGCGATAGTTCCGGTGACTACCACCTGGTATTTGCCTCCGCGGGCAAATTTATTACCGCCAATATACCGGCTCCTGGCAAGACCCTGAGCGGTTAACAGATGGTACCGGTCGCAATAA
This sequence comes from uncultured bacterium, assembly GCA_964015645.1. Classification (GTDB taxonomy): domain Bacteria; phylum Calditrichota; class Calditrichia; order RBG-13-44-9; family J075; genus CAXHHS01. The sequence goes on along the minus strand of CAXHHS010000309.1, from coordinate 1,841 downwards.
TTACCCCTGCATCACCGAACGCTCCGGCAATCTCTACGCAGTCTGGCAGCAGGAGTTGGATAACGGCAAATACGACATCTATTTTTCCACCAGCCAAAACGGTGGCAATTCCTGGTCTTCACCCTATACTCTAGATGAAAATATTTCGACCTCTCAAGACCCGTTACCGGTTATTCAAGCCAATGTTACCTCTCAAGATGATATTGTGGTATGTTTTTACAATGGAGATGAACTCATTTCCTACACGACCGACAATGATGATCCCGATGACAATGATTGGAATACCAAAGTCGTTCCCGGAACAGATGATGATAGCATTCGCCCATCGGTTGCCGGTGCCACCCACTATTGGGATGGCAGCACCGTTACCGGTCTTGCTTATGAGAAGAATGACAAAGTTTATTATAATTATTTTCACCCCAACAGCGGATCGAGCGGCAGCTGGAGCAGTTCTACCGAAGAATTATCCGATGTCGTGCCGGGCAGTGCCGATCACGAAACACCTTCTCTCGGCGGCGTTTCCGGAAGTTCCCATTTATACGTTGCCTGGCACCGCATTACCGGTTCGGGTTCCAGTAATTACGACCACACGCTGATCTATCGTAAATCCTCCGGTTTTGATACCTGGCCGAGCCAATATACCCAGGTTTATTATGAAAGACAGCAGTTACCTTCCATCTCGGCCTTAAGCTCAAACGATGTGAATATTGTATTCCAGGAGCCTTTTGATGAAAAGGTTTACAAAACCAATTATAACGGTTCAACCTGGTCGGTTCCGTCTTTAATTTCTAACAATGTGCAGTATCCTTCACTCTCTTCCGGCAGCAGCGAGGCAAAGTACGTGTATACCAAAGGTACCAGCTCTCCTTATGAGATAAAACTCAGTTCGGAGACGTTTTCAAAATCAACTGCTGAAACGGATGAATATTATTCCCGTGCGATCAATTGGATTGATCCCTTCGGGGCTTACCTACAAGTGCGAGTGCACCCATTCAGCATAAAATTAGCTGATGGCAACACTGAACCCCTCTCATTTATCGATGCCTCTTTTGATGAATCTAACCAACTGACAACCGAAAATACCTGGGATTGGCTGGCAACCATTCCCAATCGGTTACCGGCGAATGCCGAAAGTTTAATTGTAAGTGTAACTGTGGAAGCCGAAGGCCTGGAGAACGTCATCGAACAATCCGGTGACCGTAAGCTCGCCTTAAATATTCTCGGCCCGCTCGATGAAACCCTGGGCAGTGTGGAAGGCTCGCAGCTTTTGGGTTCCGGGGATATGCCCCAAACCCGCTATCGTTTCAGCTTTCCATTAAAATCGATAGACAAAACAATAAACATCAGGGCAAATATCAAGATCAACGATATTCATTCCAAACCGACCACCTTTGCCAGCCTGGGGCATATCTTCGATTTTAACCAGGATAGTGATACAAAAAAGTCCGCTGCCAATTCCGAGGTTGCTTTCGAAACCGCCAAGCCGCAAGGTTTTATTATCGAGAGCAACTTCCCCAACCCGTTTAATCCTTCAACTACCATTCGCTATCATATTTCGCAAACAACGCACGTTAAGATTGTGGTTTACAATAGTTTAGGAATACAAGTTCGCAGCCTTATCAACCGACCGGTATCCGCCGGTATCCACGAGATTGTATGGGATGGCAAAGACGACCGGCAGCAGCCTGCCGGCAGTGGCGTTTATTTTCTTCGCATGACCGCAGCAACCGGCAGCCGGCAATTTGTTGATACAAAAAAAATGTGTTGATGAAATAAGCCGACTTGAAATTGCAGCTAAACCTTCCGAAGGTTTGGAACCTTCGGAAGGTTTTTACCTTCTC
>CAXHHS010000308.1:0-7629 GCA_964015645.1 uncultured bacterium | reverse complement strand
CAGAAGATTTTAACCGAACACAGATTACGATAATAATTAAGGAGAAATTTCTTATGGGAAGTCAATTTTGGAGTGAATTTTTTGGCTCCTTCAACCCCAGTTCCGAAGGATTTGCCTTTATGTGGTTAATCCTGATTTTTTTGGTAATTGCAGTCGCCATCGCTGCCGAGCGAATTTATTATGTAATGGTGCGCTCTAATGTAAATTCGGATAAGTTTATGATGGAAATCCGAAAATACGTTACCAGCGGTAACATCAAACGCGCCATCGAACTCTGCGAAGCAGGTAAACAACGCGCATTACCCTATGTCGTTTTGGCCGGTTTGAAAAAGGTTGCCGAAAGCGAAAGCCTCGATTTCCGCTCTATCCAAAATGCGGTGGATGAAGGCACGTTGGAAGTAATCCCTAAACTGCAACGGCGCACTAATTATCTATCGATGTTAGCGAATGTTGCCACCTTAACCGGTTTAATGGGCACGATTTACGGTCTGATTATCGCCTTCGCCTCCGTCGGTAGCGCGGATATCCCGGATGACCAAAAAACCCGTTTGTTAGCTGCCGGTATTTCTACCGCAATGAACACCACGATTTTCGGGTTAGCCGTGGCAATTCCGACGATTGTTCTCTACAATGTCATCCAAAATAAAACCGCCCAAATTATTGATGACATGGATGAGCACCTGGTTAAATTGATCAATTTGATTACAGGCAGCCGCTAAATTTTTCAACCTGTAATTAATCCTGTGCCGGGGTTTGCCACAGAGCCACAGAGAGCACAGAGATTATAAAGTGAATAAAAACAACTCCATGTGCTCTGTGTCTCTGTGGCTAATTTGAAAGAGCACAGATTAAATTACAGTAGCAAATTTTTTAGACACGTGTTAGGTATTCCGTTTACGATTAAATCGATAAGGTATAAATCGTAAACTGTAGCTAAGTAGAAATTTATAGGTAAAAAAGGTACAGTAAAATGGCGTTTAAACCCTCAGCGCGCTCGCATAATAAAGTAAAAGAAATTCCCCTGGATATTCGCCCGGTAATGAACCTGATGGTGGTGTTGATCCCGATTTTGCTCTACAGCGCAGAATTCGTAAAACTTGCCATCCGGGAATTAAATCTACCACCGGCCGCCGCCGGAGGCCAAAATACCGATGAATTGAAGGAAAAAGAAAAGCGCTTTCAGTTAACCATTATCATCTCCAAACAGGGATTTTATATCGGTAATAAAGCCGGGTACTTAACCGGGGAAGCCGATACCCAGGCAGAACCTGCCATCCCGGTATTAGAAGATGGGTCTTACGACTACCTCGCCCTGGTCGATCAATTGAAGGAAATTAAAGAGGCGATCAAAGATCAAGGCTTTGTGGATGCCAAAAGTGTGATCATCTCAGCCGAGGCGCAGGTAGAGTATAAGCATATTGTTAAGATCATCGACCGCGTAACCGTATTGGAAGATGAGCAGGGGAACATGCAAGAACTGTTTCCCCAAATTAATATCGGGCAGGTTATTATATAAAATTACCTGGTCGAAAACGTTAGTATGCTTTACGATTGTAAAGTTAAGGATAAGGACTTAGACGAATGGCATTTATACCATCAAGAGCCAAAAAACATAGAACCGTTACCGAAGAAAGTTTGAATTTGACATCCATGATGGATGCAATGACGATTATACTTTTGTTTTTGCTAAAGACATATTCAACCTCTGGCGCTATCATTTCGCCTTCCAGCGATTTAAAACTTCCCTATTCGCTAAGCACGGAAGCGCCGCACAAGGAATTGACCGTTTCCGTAACCCGCGAAAACATCCTGGTTTCCGACGAGCGCATTATGTCTGTCGCAGATGTTGATCCCGGGGCGCCGATTATAAGTGGATTATTTAATGAACTTAGCCGGCGCTCGCAAGACGCAAAACAAAACGAAATCGATTATGCAATTCCATTTACACACGAGGTAATTGTAGTGGCGGATGAGGATACGCCATTTCAATTATTATTTAAAGTGATTTACACCTGCGGTTCTTCCGAGTACAACAAGTTAAGGCTTTTAACGATTCGGGAACGATAAAAAAGTCTTGCTTGCTTTTTGCAGTTTGTAAGGATAGTTTGGATTATGATTTGGAGCATTGTTAGCATTAAAGGATAACACATGGATTCAAAAAAAACAGGCTCTCCGGGGCCCGCCGGCTTTCGCCTGGCGGCCTTTCCAAAAGAGTTTGATAGAAATTTTTGGGAGACCATAGATAAACGATACTACGCGATTCTAATCGCTACCTTCTTTTTGTTTTATGGATTTGCCTATTATATGGCCTTTCAGGATTGGAGTTTAAGTGACGATCAAATTAGCGCATTAAAAAAACGCGCGATCGAAAGAGTTTATGATGTAGAATTAGTTGTACCGGAAGAAGAGCCGGAACCGGAAGGCGGCGTTGGGCCGGGCGAAGTGGCAGAAAGAGTGGAAGAACCGGCGCAAGAACTTGGCGATCAAGGCCAGGAGCGGGTACAAGAATCCCAGGCGGATAAAGCCAAACGCCGCCAGGCTTCTCAAGTAGACGCAGCAACCCGTTCTCGCGAATTGCAGCGAGAAGTTGCTTCCCAGGGAATTTTAGCCATTGCAACCGCTGCTGGCGGTGCCGGCTCCGGAAACGTTGCCTACAGCGATGTATTAGCAGACCTTGCCGGCGGTGCCGGTGGGGTAGGGGATATTGGCGAAGTTGTTGAAGGCACCACCGGCATTCGAGCCGCGACCGGCAGCGGCGAAAGAACCCGCGCGGCCAAAGGCTCCGGGTATCGCAAAGATGGCGAAGGCACCGGTATCGATGATTTAATCGCCGATGAAGGCGTTTCCGGTGGTTCCTCTTTTAGCCGCCGGGGCGAAATTCGCCTTAGCTCGGAAAATGTGAAACTGACCGCCGGTGCCGGTTCGCGCGATGCGGAAAGCATTACCACCGCCATTAATAACCAGAGCGCTTCCGTGGAATACTGCTACCAAAAAAGAGCCAAAATTAACCCCAATTTAAGAGGCCGGATCGACCTGGAAATCGAAATTCCCCCCAACGGCCGGGTGTCGCGGGTGAATGTTTTGAAATCGACATTAGCGGATAATAAGCTAAACCAGTGTATTTCCCGCGCCGTCAGAAAATGGCGCTTTGGCGCAGTGGATACCGGAACGGTTAGAATTCGTGTGCCGTTTATTTTTTAAAGAATACCAGTTTTTGATTTATTTATAAAAATCCTGTCTTTTGGCAGGATTTTTTGTAGTTTTAAAAGAATTGCTGAGCTTCATCAAAAAATATTATCATATATATTGAAGGCGAGTCACTGACCGATTAAGAAAAGGGGCTGCCAAGCGGTAACCCCCAACAGTAAAACGGTTAGAAATTATCCTGGCTCCAATATCGTTTTTCAAGTAGTGCTCTCCTAATTATTAAAAAAATGTGAGGATTTTTGTGAGGTATAAGGAACCCGGTTGCTTATGTTAGAATGTTGAAACATGGTCAGACCTAAAAGGAGATAAATACAGCTATGGAATTAAACTCGATAATGCGTGTTGATTTATTAGAAAAGGAACTTACACGCTTACTATCTTGGATAAGCTCTGTCGAAACCAGAATAAGGCTTGTATTGCCTTTGTCTATGGCAATGCTTGGCGTTTTGGCTGTACTTACTCCAGCATATTCAAGTTGGGCAATTCTTCCAGCAATTATGTCTGCATTTTCTGTCTTATTCCTTATGCTCAGTGTTGCTTGCGCTGCACTAGCTTCTTTCCCTAGAACGTTAGGTCCGAAAGGATCAATAATCTATTTTGGCGGAATTGCCTCTATGGAATTGGAGCAATACAGAGATGCGGTTAAGAAACTTACAACAGAGGAGTATCTAGAGGATTTAATCAAACAATGTCATCGTAATGCGCAAATTGCAGAGAGGAAGTTTGTATGGATTCAACGAGCTTTGGGTTGCGTTTTTCTCGCTACAACGCCGTGGGCAATATCTGTCTATCTCTTATATAGTGTAAAATCATAGTTATGAGTCTATCTAATAATTTATCAAATGACGTTCAGAGTATTATTGATACTGGATGGAATCTTCGAAGAGGCAGGATTGTGCCTTCTACTAGTGATGTTGCTCTCTCTGGAGGAGCTGTAGAGTTAGATGCGACATTTTTGTATGCAGATCTTGCAAATTCTTCAAAAATGGCCAAAGAATTAGATCGGCGAGTTGCTGCCAAGATTATGAAATCTTTTTTAGCAACGTCCTGCCGTCTGATAAATTCGCTTGATGGTGTTGTTCAAAGTTTTGATGGTGATCGAGTTATGGGTGTTTTTGTCGGCGACTTAAAGAATTCTAATGCTGCTAAATGTGCATTGCAAATAAATTATGTTGTGAAAGAGGTTATAAAACCAAAGTTTGAAAATAGTTATGAAACTGTCAGAAATGCTTCATTTAGAATACGACATGGCGTTGGAGTTGACACCGGAACTGTTATAGCGGTTCGTGCAGGCGCAAGAGGTTCTAATGATCTTATTTGGATTGGCCGCGCTCCCAACTTAGCAGCAAAACTGAGTGATTTAAGGGAATCCCCATATTATTCATTTATTACTGCCAGTGTTTACAACGTACTGAACGATTCGTCAAAATATAGGCAAAGAGATAATAAAAACATGTGGGAAAGAAGAACTTGGGAATTTCTTGGTGAGACGTTAAGGGTTTATAGGTCTAATTGGCATTGGAAACCATAAACAGGCTAGCTAATAAATTCCTGAAGCGTTCTTTTCCAATATATACCTTAACTGCTGAGCATTCGCGCCAAGTATCTCAAAGCATCATTTTCAATGAGTTAAATTTTGTCGTAGGTAAAATATGTGTTTTGTTAGAGGTTGTGCTACAAATTTTCAAGGTATACCAACTCAATTTATGGAAAATTTTTCCATGCCATAAGCTGTTATGATGGAAAATAATGGAATGATTTTCTACATATGGCTAAGTTAGCCACGCACCACATTACAACTAGCCGAGGAGGATAGAAAGATGATCAAATTCGTTATGTGCATTACACGACACCCCGATATGACTCGTGAAGAATTCAAAGATTATTGGAAGAACAAGCATGGCCCATTCTTTATGAGTAATGCTGCTGCGATGGGTGCAAAAAAATATGTGCAATCGCACACGTTGGATACACCCTTGAATGAAGGTCTAAGAACCTCCAGGGGGATGCAGCCCGAATATGATGGTGTTGCAGAAGTCTGGTTCGAATCAGAAGAAGCACTTATGGAAGGAATGAGTTCGCCTGAGGGCCAAAAACTAGGCGCCGCTTTGCTAGAGGATGAGAAAAATTTTATCGATCATACAAAGTCTTCGGCGTTTATTGTAAAAGAGCACGAGCTTTAAGTGTCCAACACTACGCCTTCAAGGACGCGCCACTGAGACCTGGCGTTATTAAGTATCCTGCAAACATCATTTGTTTTTTAAATATCATTCACAATGCCGGGGGCGTTCAACATTCCGGCAATCCCTATCAAACGAAAAGTGGCAGCAGCAGTAAAAAGACTGCTACTGCTGCTGCCGACTGCTACTTATCCCGTTCTGTATCATTATAATTCTTAGACTCCTCCACTTCCACCTTTTTCAATTCTATCTCCACTTCCCTCAAAATCGAATCCAAATTCACCGGAATCGAAATCCCAATCGAATCCAGAATTTGAATGGATTTTAACGCTTCCAATGCGGTGAGGCTTTGAATTTCAAATTCGCTGGCCTCAATTTCGCGCTGCATTTTCTCCAATGATGTTTCCATCTTTTTCATCCGGGATTCAAAATTCTTTTCGAAATTTTTCTCCCACTCCAATATTTTTTGTTTTTCCAATTCTTCGATATACACCGCAACCTCTTGAAAATCCTGCTCGGTTAACTCCGTTTTTAGCTGATCGTCAACAATTATTTTCAGTCCGTCATCAAACCGGAATTGCATTACCTTGGGGAGTGGCGGATGTTCGTGAGCTTTTTGGCGATGTTCCTCTTGCAGCTTTGTCTGAAATTCAAAAGCGTATTTCAAGCGTTCGCCGGCTTCAGCCCATTTTTCAAATACTTTGGCCTCCGGCACCGGTTTCACTTTTATCACAGTTTCAAATGAATCTACTTCCGGAATAATGAAGGCAGTCTTCAAAACGGCTTCTGCTTGTTTGGGGGTGAGCGTTTTATTGGCGTTGGTGGCATTTAAAATATTAGCCGCCACGCGTTCTACCTTTTCCGGCTCAACTTCCCGGTTTTTTACCTTCTCCAAAAATTCCTGGTAATCATTTGCCAGGGTTTCTTTTTCAGAGCCTTCCGGCACCATTGCCAGTAGTTTTTCGCCTAACAATTCGGCGTATTGGTTTATATGGTCTATTCGCGGTTCGACAAATCGCTGGTAAATCGGAATAAGCCCAACGCCAATAAAAACAATAACTCCGGCGACTTTCAGGCTTTTTTTTAAATTCGGTTTATTAAACTCCATATAAAGCCTCATTCATATAAGAATACGTATAGCAAACGTTACATTTTATCAAAGAAATTTGCAATGGAATTTTTATAGAGGTAGTTGAGGATTTAAAAAAGCAGCCGGTAAAAAGGTTTGGTAGACCTGTCGTACCGGCTGCTTATATCTTACCTTACCAGGATCATTTTACGGGTTTCGACGAATACTTCTTCCGAACCCACCGAAATACCGGTTGCTTCTATTCGATACATGTAAACGCCATTGGCAACTGCTAACCCCAGGTTGTTTTTCCCATCCCATTCCAGGGTATAAACGCCCCTGGCTACTTTTTCATTCACCAGCGTGCGAACTTCCTGGCCTAAAATATTATACACTTTGATGACCACGTTCGATTCTACCGGCACGCTGTAATCAAATTGCGTTGAGGGGTTAAAGGGGTTGGGATGATTTTGGCCTAACTGAAAACGATCTGCTGTTAATGGTGCATTCTCGCTGCCAATTACCAGGGTAGAAAATAGGAAAAAAGAGGTAAGAAATAGTGTCAAAAACCTTTTGTAGTTCCGTCTTGTCATGTTAATCTCCTTTACTGCGATTTTAGAACCTCCCGAATGATTGTCGAAACTTTTTTATTCAATTAAAAATTTCAACTATTAGTTAGACAGCGCTAAACGACGAATAGTTTCAGGCTAATTTTATTTAGCAATAATTGAGAATTATTTGCAGGTATAATTTTCGAATCGTAAGTTTGTACTTTGAATAGACGCAATGTTCGCTTGAGAGCACTCGGTATTTCATCGCGAATAGTGAAACCCTTTTCGCAAAGCGACCACTTCGTGGCAGGGTTTGGCTATTTTTGATTTTTAAACCCAGGGTTTCCCCGAAATTTTAAAATTTCGGGGAAACCCTGGGCTATGATCTGTAACGCCGTTGGCGTTCGTTTTTTACTGTGAAGCAGTTTTAGACCAAAGCCCAGGGTAGCACCCTGGGGGAGAGATGCCAGGTATAATTCTACCCTGAAAGGGTTACACAACGTTGGTAATTCCGAATGCTCTCAGTTTTCTAAGGATGCCGGATGCCCAATATACAAAATATCCCCGTAGGGCTACGGTTTATACACAAGTTTACAAAACTTGATAAATTTTTGAAACCCCA
>CAXHHS010000307.1:0-7651 GCA_964015645.1 uncultured bacterium | reverse complement strand
GGCATGCGGAACAGTTTTGAGACCGGTAAATTTTTTCGCCCACAGCAGCATCGATTTGGGGATGTGCCGTCTTCGCCGCTGCGAATTTATCATCCAGTTGTTGTTTTTTCTCCTTTTCCAGCGAAAACAGATATTCTGTGAATGCCTGGATTTTCTGAGCGGCGTCAGGCATCATTTCTTCATAATAATTTTCATTTTCAACTTGTTGAAAAAATTGCGGGGGCATTACTGTTTGGGGCACATCGAATAATGCCGGGTCAGCTAAAAACTGCTTTACCCATTCCGGCTTTAAGCGGTAGCTAACGCTTGCCAAATCAGCAGCAAAATCTCCCCCCTCCCCTTTCAGCTTATGGCAGGTTAAACAAAGCCAATCATCACGGATAATGGCAGCGAAGTTCATTTGTTTTGTGCTGCCGTTAATAGATTCAGCCGTATCCAAACCTTTTGGTAAATCCGAAAGTTTATTCGGAACAGCCTGCTTCGATTCCAGGTAAAGCGTTAAGGCAAGCGCTTCTTTTTCATCAAAGTAAAAATTCGGCATACGCGCCCGGCCAATATGCCGCCGGACTTTGACCGGGTTTTGAAGAAAATCGAACAAGTAGGCAGGATTGTAACGAAGGCCGGCAAAACTTAAATTAGGTATTTGGGATTGAATTTGGCTGGGGATTTGTAAATCCGTGTGGCAATTTCCACAACCAAGCTCCGCAATCATTTGCTCTGCGATTGAAACCAATTTCCGGTTGGAATGTGGTTGAAGCAAAGTAGTTGCGGCCTTTAATGATCGTTTCTTAAATAGGCTCGCCCCAATTCCCTTTACCTGAAATTGGGGCGACAAAACAAATATAGAAAAAATTATTAGAATGAATACTGAAATCACTCCGGAAATAAAAGCAGGCTTTTTTATATTCATTAAATTATTCGATAGTATCCGGTCTATTCAAATAATCATCCCAGGCGGGATCGTATAATTCACCGCGAATTGTAGAGCTCCTTAATCTAAAATCCCCAAATCCGTTTTCATCTACAAATAAAAACCGGCCACCACCTTGTAATTCATGATATTCCCAAATTTCATAGGGTCTTCTTTGAGAAGTACTCGGCTTGGTAATAATTCGATCCGGCTCACCATATAATATATACACTCGCCCGCGATCCGATTTCCAACCATTTGCACCGGTCCTGGAAGTGGCGAACCCATAGTTTTCATTGGCATAATCTACCCGTTCATAATATTCCGACTGAAGCCCTTCTTTTTCCGCTTCTTTTTCATCCCAGAATTTGAACATAAAAAGGCGTTTCGCTTCTACATCAGTTAGCGTCTTATAAACATTTGTATCTCTTTTTCTGCTGATATATTGAATTTGGTCAAACTTTCGATCCACTTCTTCTTCTGTTATACTAAAATATTCGCTTTGGGCAAATCGTGTCATTAAATCGTTTTCGCGACGCTGGAATTCTGCCGGATCCATTATCATAAAATTATTGCGCTGGTAAACGGAATATTCTTTTGTGCTATCGACAACAGCAAATATTAGTGTATAAAGTCCATTTTCGTACGCGGATACATCAAATGCGCCATATTCAACCAGCGATTCGTAACTTTTGGGTCTTTTGTAGCGTCTTTGGTCATGAACTTTTCCTTCGGTATCGGCAATCGCAACCTCTATACCAAGCTGGTCCTTAATCTGCTCTCCACCAATATTGTATGCTTCAATGTAATAATACAACCGCGGTGTTTTAGGGCCATACATGTGGGTTGGGTTTGGAAAAACTTCCATTGTATTTTTGTAAAACAGCCCCTTAACATTATTGGAACCGGTTTTAATGTTCGAACACAGGGTAAGATCACTCAGTGTAATTTTTTCATTTTTAAACGGTTTGGAAGAAATCTCGTCGGAGAGCGAATCCAATGTTTGATTGTTTGTTTCGTCGAATCGCACCATTTTTACTGTGTAGTCTCCATGCGGTAACACTGTTTTAATCAAACTTCCTTTCACAGACTCATACCCGGCAGCGTTTGTATTACTTCGATCCAGGGTTACTTTCAATTTTTCGCTGGCCAGGTCCGTCCCTTTTTCTTTATCAGACAATGTAAATTCCAACCAAACATCTACCGGTTCAATGGAGGAAGACGGGTTTAAATCATACAATAAATAATAGATTTCCAGGTATGTATTGTCTTCATCATATCGAAACCGGGAATAGTCCAGGTATAAGCGAATATCGTTGGAATTTGAATTTGAAAACAGGGAGGAAAATATTAAAAAAATACAAGAAAGAATTATAGATAACATAAACTTCATACAGAACCTCTTTGTTTGTGCCAATTTAACATATTTAACAAAAAAATCATAACTGATTTTTACACTTCTTCTGTAATAAACGATCGCAACGTAGCACAAGATATTTGATCTTTAGTGTAAAAACCATTCCCAAAATTGGGGATATTCCGGGCCAAATTGTAGTGTAAATTACAAAGAATTATGCCATAAACATGGTAACGTTTGTACAGCCTAAAGCCTGAACCACAAACTTTAGTTTTCGTTTAATGAAAGTTTTTGTTTCCAATTCATATAAGCGCGCAAGCCCAATTGGTAATTCCCGGATTGAAAATTCCGGGTATTGGATTTAAAAAAATTCAATGAAGGTGTAAAAATATCCTGCCGGTATATATCAATATCAACATCTTGCAGTACAGAAGCAAAAAAATTAAAATTGATTTCTTCCAGGTTTTTGGCCAGAAACGCCATATTTTTAGCACGATACCCTCCCTTTATATTCCTGCTTTTTTTCCATTCTCTTAAATAATCAAATTCCAAAATCGGTTGATTAAAGGTATTTAGCCGGACGTTTTCTTCCGGTTTAATATTGTAAAATCCGCTAAAAGCCGATAAGATTGACAAGCCGTTTTGAATGTAAAATGGAGCGAGGTCTTTTTTCACAGGCTGATTTTCCAGAACTGTGTTCATGTATTGCGAATCAAATGTTATAGGTGAGTCCGAGGCAATCATAAATATATCGGATGGATAGAAATAGAATAAGCCCACGTGTTTAAATGATTGTTTTAGTGTATTGGTTATGATTTTTAAAGCTTTGTATGGCGTAATAATCGGTATCCAATGGATGAATACGCCGCCGTCGTTCAGGCTTTCTTTGCACAGCTCAAAATAATCCGATGCCAGCATTATGGTATTGCCGCTGTAAAGCGATCCTAATTTTCCGTCGGATGAAACCAGATCGTATTTTTTACCGGAGTATTTCAAAAAAGCGTATATATCGTTTTTGATGAGGTTTACTTTCGGATTGTTAAAGATGTCGTAATTATAGTCGCGAAAACTTTTCGCAGCGGAAAACACCGGATCGATTAATTCCACGCAATCAATTTTATCGACCGAAGGATGCAGTGCCATGCTACCAACGCTAATACCGCTGGCAAGTCCCACCGACAGCACACTGCGAATATTCGGCTTTACAAAAAAAGGAAGATGGCCGATCAACTTTTCTTTCTGCATCAAGCTGCGGCTGGTTGAAGCGATTGAGACGCCATCAATGCTCATATAGCGCGCTTTTTGCCGCTCGAACACTTTTACGGTGGCCATTAATCCTTCTTCGTAAAATAAAACCCGGTCTTGCTTGCGTTCTCCCCGGCCATACAAATATTCACCACCACCGGTGGAAAATATCGTTACAAATACCAGCAAAACCAGGCTAACTGCGACGGTTGGAAACAGTTTATAATTTGCTTTCCAAATAAAAATAATCCCTAACCCGATATTGATCAACGAAATGGCTATCAGGCTGGTCTTTATCCCAAATTGTGGCACTAAAACAAATCCTGCCGCTAATGAACCCAGGATAGAAAAAAATGTATTGACAGCATAAACGGAACTAACCGTTTTACCGGGTTTTGCCGCCACGTTTTCATAATAAATATCATTAATTAACGGGAATAAAACTCCCATTATAACCGTTGGAATTAAAAACATCATGGAACAGATAAATACAAAAACCGCTATTCCCCAAATCCAATGATAGGAGAAATCGTAAATGATACTCATAATGCTTTCTTGAAAAAAACGATCGTAAGGAAAAACGTAAAACAAGTATATGGTTAAGATGGCGAACAATCCCAATCCGATTTGCAGCACACCATATATATATTGAACGGGAAGTTTTCTTTTTTTTATTTTTGGTGCAACAATACTCCCCACGGCAATCCCAATTAAGAACGTTACCAGGATAATGGAAAAACTATACGTGGTGTTATGAATAAGGAATTTTAATCCCCTGGTCCAAATAATTTCGTAAGCAAGGGCGGCAAATCCTGCCAGGCCCGCGGCAGCTAAATAAAGGTGTTTATCCCAGGGGCTTGTTTTGGATAAAGCAGGCTTTTTCTTTTTTTTCGGTGATTTGGTTCGTTCAATTCCAGGTTCTGTTTTACCGGCTTGAGGTGCTTCTTTGCGAGCGTTTAATAACACAAGCAGGCCGATTGCAAGATTTATAATGGCGGTATAAAATATACCCTCTCGCACACCGATCATTTCGATAATAAAAAAACCGGCAGCCAGCACCCCAATTGCTCCCCCCAGGGTATTAATGGCGTAAAAAAAACTGATATTGTTGACAAAAAGTGTTTTTGTGCGGGTAAAATATTGGATCACTAACGGAAGGGTTGCTCCCATCGCTGCTGTCGGCGGCAAGAGCAATAGCAAGGTTAAAATGAATTTTCCGATCAGGTGAAGGAAGTTTGCTTCCCCGGTAATCGCATTTAGCGTCCAAAAAACTGTCTCGAAAAGGCCGTACCCGGCTAACATAAATAAAGCATACCCGCCAATCGCAAATTCCAGAATTGCATACCACTTTAACTCATTTTGACATTTGTGAATTAAACGGCCAATAAGCCAGGCGCCGAGAAAAAGCCCGAAGAGAAATGAAGCGACAATAATGCTGATCGCGACATAAGTATTGCCTAAAATAAAAGAGAGTAGCCGTGTCCACAAAATTTGATATACCAGCCCACAGCCACCGGAGAGGAAGAACAGGAACGTAAACGCTTTTTTATTCATTATAAAGTTTGCTGCCCTGAGAACATTTGGTAATTCATTGCTAATAGTGAAACCCTTTCAGGGTTTGGTTATTTTTGGCTGTTTAAACCCAGGGTTCCCCGAAATTACGAAATTTCGAAGAACCCTGGGCTATAACCTGTAACGCCGTTGGCGTTATTTTTACTGCGAAGCAGTTTCAGGCCAAAGCCCAGGGTATCACCCTGGGGTAAAGTTACCAAAGCACAATTTACCCTGAAAGGGTAATACAAATTGACAATTACGAATGCTCTCGCCCTTGTTAATTATTAGTATACCTATAGCCGTCCCGCCCCTTCACAAAAAGAATTTTAGATACATCCGCCGCCAATTCGATTTCGGATCAGAATCTATCAAAATTCAACCACGAATCCAAGTTCGCGTTCCATAAAAAAAGGCCGGCTCAAATTGAGCCGGCCTTTTTTAAAAAATAATCGTCATTCCCGTTTTAGAAACCAATCGCGAGAGAGAACAAGCTTTCTCCATCAAAGTACTGGCTGTTGCGATAGGCATAGTCGAATTCAAGATCGGTGTTACCAAAGGCATAATGCAAGCCAAAACCGAGTGACCAATCGTACAATTCATTTTCGGAATCGGTATCATTCTGGAACTGATAGCCGCCGCGTAATGCGATTAGATCGTTATAGGTATACTCGCCGCCAAACTTGAAGATATCTTGTCCGAAATTTTGGTTGTCAAAATCACCGGAGATGATAAAGCTATTAGTCTCATTGATATTCCGTTTGTAGCTAACACCTAACTCGATGTTGGCCGGAAGCTGATCGGAAGCTGCCGGACGATTGACAAATTCCGAACGTCCTGAGCCAGCGATATCTGTACTAACAGCATCACCGAATGTTAACAACCCGGAGCCGGAATAGCGCATGCTGGTACCAATATTTTTAACGGCAAGACCGAAGGAAAGGCCATCGATACCACCGAGATTATGATACTGGATACCGGCGTCAAAGGCAAATGCATTAGCACTGGCACGCGGTATATCTTCGTGAACTAATTTACCGGCAACACCAAAGGAGATAACGTCAGTTACGCGCTTGGAGTACACCAGGCTTAACGTTATCATCGTGGGTGAAAAGACATTACCGGAAAGACCATCCGGATCGGCGTTGGTTGTCACCGGAATATCTCCGAAGTCAAATGACTTCAGGTTTAAACCGAGTGCACCAACTTTGCCAAGTTTAAAGCCTACGGCAATGTAATTTACATTAATATCATTAAATATCTGCATGGTGGAAAACTGGCCGCCGGCAGACGTTTTCATATGAGACAGGCCGGCAGGGTTCCAATACATGGAGGAGAGACCGCTGGAATATGCGATATCCGAACCACCCATGGCCAAATCTCTGGCGCCAACAGGCACTTGAACCTGTGCACCGGCAGCAGTACCAATACGCGATCCATCACCCGCATACACCTGGGTTATGCCCACTAAAAGGATCAGAGAACTGACCGCGATGAGCTTAAATATATTTTTGGATTTCATTATCTACTCCTTTTTAACTTTGGAATCAACATTTAATCATCTTTTTGTTTCTTCTCTATTTACTGGTTAGAAGAAGCGGAGAATCTCTTCGCCTTGAATAATATAAACTTTCAGGACCTTTTCCATGCTGAGGACGGGCATATCAATATGTACGATATAAATACCGCTAGCCACAGGCAGGTTGTCTTCGTTGCGCAAATCCCATTGTAAAAACTGTGATTGGCTATCCTTATCCAGTTTACGAACCTGGATTCCGGCAAGGTTAAAGATACGGAGAGTCGCTGTTTCCGGTAGATGTGAGAAGGTAACAAAACGATTAAAGCGATCCGGCTCTTCGGGGTTAAATGCATAATAGGGGTTCGGGAAGACGTTGATATTTTCAACATCTTGCTCCGCCAACGCCCTGCTTTCAGACGGTGCAGTGGTGGAGAACGCAAATACGTCGCTTACTGTATTCGGTTTATTGGTGGTATAGCGGAAAATGGTGCCATCTTCCGGCAATAGCTGGTTCGTATTGGCCGGGAAGGTTGGGTCATTTACATCGCCGCCATTCCAGTTAAACAAGACCTGGCGGGCAATTGTTTCCGTACCAACAAACCCGGTCCAGGTACCGGCGCGGATGGAGTCGACAATGGCATCATACGCTGCGGTTCCGGGGGCTTCTTCAAAAGTATGGCCGGTTGGATTATAAAAATACAGCCAGTCTGTCTGCGGGTCGTTGGTTGCGCTGGAACCGGTGTGGTCAGCGCCGTCATAATTCCAGCTACCATCGCCATTATTATCGATAATAATACCATACATTTGGTAATCATCACTGGGATCATCTGGGGTACCGATACCAATGTTCCAGATGGTGAACGGTACTTCGATAAACGCACCGCTGCCAAATACATCCCAACCGGGCATGGTCGGGGCATTGGAATCCCAGCGCCATTCAAAGTCGTAAGGAATAATTTCCGGCCAGTTGCCACCATTACGGGTAGAACGGCCTAAGTAATTATCGCCAGCGGGATTATCGGGGTCGCCATAAGCGGCACGAGCGCCATTATCAGAGGTGTGGATCATC
>CAXHHS010000306.1:0-7660 GCA_964015645.1 uncultured bacterium | reverse complement strand
TTAAAAATGGCAAGAACTTTATTTGAGCGATTTAACTCAGATTTCTCACCCCAGGCCGGGGGTGAGGTCAAATGCTGCAAAATGATGAGCAAACTACAAGTTCAATTGCGAAAAATCTAATTTAACATTGTCGAGCGAATCGGTTCAGCTTAAAAAGCACCAAGACATTAAAATCTTAATATTCCAATGAATAAAACAAAACTTTCTAAAACCTGGTTTGCCATCGCTTGCATTTTGTTATTCAATAGCATTTACCTGCTCGGTTTTGGGGATGCAACACTATTTTATGTCGCCAATGTCGGATTGCACTTCTTACTTGGCTTGGCAATAATTCCAATTGGCATAAAATTTATTGCCCGGCAGTTGATGGAATCCAAAGGCCGCCCGCTTTATTGGATATTCCTTTCCGGCACTCTTCTGTTTGCCCTCACCACTCTAACCGGTCTTGCAATCGTTTATTTTGAAAACATTAGACCTCACCGCTATTTATTGATAGCGCATATCATTGCCGGATTTGGCGCTGCTTTTTTGATGGCATTGTGGCTGCGTACAACCGGTTTTTTCGAAACGATCAAAAAATATTCGCTTCGCTTGGTGATTCTCAGTTTATTCGCAATTATTATTGTTGCCGCGTTCGAAACACTTCGGGAAAATCCGCAATACCTGGTGCAAAACCCCGGTTTGCCACCGGCAGAAATGGAAGGAGAGGCAATGGGTGGCTCCGAGGGGCCTTTTTTTCCCAGCGCAGCGGAAACCAAAGATGGCAAACTGATTCCCGCAAAATTCTTCCTCGACTCCCAAAGCTGCGGCCGTTCCGGCTGCCATCCGGATATTGTGGAACAGTGGGAGTCTTCCGCCCATCGATTTTCTTCTTTTAACAACCAGTGGTATCGAAAATCAATCGAATATATGCAAGAAGTGGTAGGCGAAACTTCACCCCAGTGGTGCGCCGGTTGCCACGACCCGGCACTGTTATTCAGCGGGCAGATGAAGCAGAAAGTGCAAGACTTTATCGATACGCCGGAAGCCCATGCCGGTCTGGCCTGTGTCTCCTGCCACAATATTGTTCACATCAAAGATACCATGGGCAATGGCGGCTACGTCATCGAATATCCCGATCTGCATGACTACGCAGTGAGCGAAAATAAATTGATCCGCACGGTTCACGATTTTCTCCTGCGTCTCGATCCCGAACCCCACCGGCGCGCTTTTTTGAAACCCTTTCACACCCGCCAAACAGCGGAATTCTGCGCTTCCTGCCATAAAGTTCACCTGGATGTTCCGGTGAATAATTACCGCTGGGTGCGGGGATTCAATACCTACGATAACTGGCAGGCCAGCGGCGTTTCCGGCCAGGGCGCACGCTCTTTTTATTATCCGCCAGCGGCAATGGATTGCGCGGACTGCCACATGCCGTTGGTTCCCTCCAAAGATGCCGGAAATATTAACGGTATGGTGCACGACCACCGTTTTGCAGCCGCTAATACCGCGCTGCCAACCGCCAACCAGGACACCACGCAGCTAAAATTAACCGCAGCGTTTTTGAAACGCCGCCAGATTACCCTGGATATATTCGCCATCAGTAAAACAACGCCGCTGCTCCCGCTTGCGGAACAAACCGCCAGGGGCGCCAACGAGCAGGGCGGTAATCTCACCAGCACTTTTGCAGTGGGAGAAGAAGCCGGTTTTAGCGTTGGCAGCGGCGGCGTGGCTGTCGAAACAGCAGAGATCATCGCTCCCTTAAAAGACGGAATGGCTGTGGCCCAAAAAGGCGAATCGCTGCGCCTGGATGTGGTTACGCGCACCCGCGGCGTGGGGCACTTTTTTCCCTCGGGCACAGTGGATGCGCAGGAAGCCTGGCTGGAAGTGAAAGCGGTCGATTCTCGTGGAAAAACAATCTTTTGGAGCGGCGCTGTGGCCGATAGCGGAAAGGGGCCGGTCGATCCATCAGCGCATTTTTATCGCAACATTTTGTTAGATGCACGAGGCAATCCCATCAATAAACGCAATGCCTGGGCGGCGAGGTCGGTATTGTATGTCAATCTCATCCCGCCGGGTGCGGCAGATGTTTCCCACTACCGGTTAAATATTCCAGGGGATTGCGGGGATGAAATCAAGATTGTCGCCAAACTGAATTATCGAAAGTTTACCTGGTGGAACACGCATTTCGCCTACGCTGGCGAACGCGATCCGATGCAAGCAGATCACGAAGTAACACCACATTATGATGATGGCAATTGGGTATTTACCGGCGATACTCGTACTGTTTCCGGGAAATTAAAAGAAATTCCGGCGCTCCCGATTATCACTATGGCAACCGATACACTCACCATTCGGTTGGGAGAACTGGATGACTCCCCGGAAAATACCCTCGCAGATCGCGAACGCTGGAACGACTACGGCATCGGGCTGCTGCGGCAAGGCGCTTTAAAAGGGGCCGAACAGGCATTTCGAATGGTAACGGAAGTGGAGCCGGGATACGTCGATGGGTGGATAAACTTATCGCGGGTATATTTGCGGGAAGGCAATTTGCCGTTGGCGGAGGCAGTGCTGGACAGCGCAGAAAAAGTTCAAGCGGGTTTTCATAAAACCTTTTTCTTTCGCGGATTATTGTATAAAACGCGCGGAGAATACCAGGAAGCGCTGGCAAATTTAAAGGCCGCCGCGGAACAATATCCGAAAGACCGCGTGGTGCAAAACCAAATTGGCCGGGTGTATTATTTGAACGCCCAGCCGCAGGAAGCGATTCCCTATTTTGAAGAAGTGCTGAAAATCGACTCAGAAGACCTGATGGCACATTACAATTTAATGCTCTGCTATCGCGCAGTAGGAAACGCGGAAAAATCCAAAGCCCATGAGATTCGCTACCTGCGCTATAAAGAAGATGAAAACGCCAAAGCCATTGCCCAGGAATATCGCCGCAGCCACCCGCACGATAATAATGAATCGCAGCCGATTCATGAGCATGGGTCTATGATGGGGTTTTAAGCTAGGTTAACATAATGTTAGCCATTAAATTACTGTAAATCATATTTTAAATCTATGAAGAACGCATTGGAAAGAATTCAGAGTTTAGTCTGTGGATTAAAACTGGATAATTCTCTTCTTTATCTTAATCATTTATTATCTGTTACCCGAAACGAAACAAAGGATCAATACTTAGAGTCTTCCATCAGGAAACTCAAAATACAGCATATACCTGAATTTGTTATTTATTTTGTTGCAAAGCAATTACTATTACATGCCAGTAATCTTAGTCCCTATATAATGGATTGGAAAGAATTTAAACACGTAATGGATTTATTTTTTAGCTTAAACGATCCGATTGTAGGAGATCCTACATGGGTTGATTCCGATCCAACTGGATTTCTCGAACGAACATTGTCACAGCAATTTCCATTGCAAAATCGTGTCGCAATTCAAGAAATAGGACTCGCTTTAGGATTATTTCGGAATAACAGTAGCCTTCGATCATCACAAGGTTATAATATAAAAGAGACACTTGAACGAATAATAGGTATGTCTGTTGAACAATTTATAAGTGTGGGTTTCTTTTGTTCTTCAGCAACTGTTGCATCATATAAAGGTTATAAGTGCCGTGGTACAATTACAAAAACCTATTTTATAAAAACCCAGTATAATGGATTATCGTTTTGTACTCCAAAAATATGGCAAAAATTCATTGATAGAGTAGCTTGCAATCGTGATAAATTTAGAGAAATCTGTGCACGTAATGAATATAAAGTAGAAGATAAACGATATATACAATATGAGTTTAACCCTCTTAATCGATTTCCCCTTATTGAAATTTCTTCAGAACGTTATTTAGCTGTTGATCCCAAATTACTAATTTCAAGAAGTACTCTTGGATTATTCTATGACTTATTTGAGAGTGATGGTCTTAAGTTTACTAACTATTTCGGTGATGTTGTATTTGACAGATTAATTGGGGATTTATTACACTCGGTTTACCCTCCTGAAACGCTATGGTCGGACTCAGCTTGGAAAAAAACCGTTTCTGATAAACAACTTAACAAAATCGGAAAAAGGGGGGATTGGGCATATAAAGGCTGTCAGCATACAGTGCTCATAGAATGTAAAAGTCTTCGTCCTAATCTAGAATTAATGACCTATGGAACGGAGAAAAGTGTAAAAAAAGTGATCGAAAGAATAGCCGAAGCTCTAGAGCAAATAGTTGAACAAAGCAAAACTATTCAAAAAGGAAAATGGCAACAGTTTGGCCTTATTCCTTATCCCACTATATGTGTTTTAATAACATATGGTCGGATTAACACAGCAAATGGTCCTTTTATCCGAAAACAGATAATTCAACTACTTTCGGAAAAAGGATTTACAATAATCCCGCCTTTTGTAATTTTATCACTTAAAGAATTTGATAATGTGATAAGGTTATGTGAAATAGGATATTCACTTGATGAAGTTGTCTCTAACCTTACCACAAAAGATTCATTTGATATTTTTCGATCGTATCAAAATGAGCTATCAAAACGAGCAGTAAGTTCTAAAACATACGACACAGCAAATGAATTTTTAGAGAGTATAGCATATAAGGAGTCAACTTGATCAAAAAACGGATTTTCATACTATTATTGTTCGGAATTTTATGGGCCTGCAGCGACAACGATAATTCCTCCCGAACGAGAGAACAAAAGACTGCGGAAACATCGGAGGTTGCAATCATTCCCTTCACGAATATAAGCCGAGAAGCAGGCATCGAATTTGAACATTACAACGGCGCTTACGGCAAAAAATATTTCCCGGAAATGACCGGATCAGGTGGTGGCTGGCTGGATTATGATAATGATGGTTGGCAAGATATCGTAATCGTGCAAGGTAAAGACTGGCCCAGCAATCCCGGCAAAAATCCGACCTTAAAATTATATCGTAATCAGGGCAATGGTAAATTTAGTGACGTTACCGAGGCCGCCGGTTTGGCAGTATCCGTTTACGGCATGGGCATGGCAGCCGCGGATTATGATAATGACGGCGATACTGATTTACTTATCACCGCCGTGGGACCAAATAAATTTTTCCGCAACGACGGTGGCACATTTACCGACATATCGCAAACCGCCGGCGTTGACGATCCTGCCTGGAGCACTTCGGCAATGTTTTTTGATTATGATAAAGATGGCTGGCTGGATTTATACGTCTGCAACTACGTAAAATGGTCGGAAGAAACCGATTTGTATTGCTCCCTGGATGGAAAAACCAAAGGGTATTGCACCCCGGAAATTTACACCGGCGAACCCTCCAGGCTCTATCGCAACCTCGGCAATGGTAAGTTTGAAGACGTGACCAAGCAGAGCGGCGTTTACACCGAAGAAGGTAAAGCCCTGGGCGTTGCCCTGCTGGATTTTAATGATGACGGCTGGCCGGACTTTGCGATTGCCAACGATACTCAACCGGATTTTCTCTATCGTAATGATGGCAAAGGTGCTGATGGAACGGTAACATTTTCCGAGGTCGGGTTGGTTTCCGGGTTTGCATTAGATGAAAGCGGTAAAGCCCGCGCCGGTATGGGCATCGATGTCGGGGTTGTTGATAATAGCGGAGAAGAAACAATCTTTATCGGTAACTTTTCCAATGAGATGATCGGCGTATACCGCGACCTGGGAAATGGCTCCTATGTGGATCGTGCTGCGGTATCGAAAATTGGCAATACCAGCTTGTTGTATTTAACATTTGGTATGTTTTTGTTTGATTACGACCTCGATTCCGACATGGATCTATTTGCCGTAAACGGGCATGTGCAGCCGGAAATTGAAGAAATTCAACAGGCGGTCACCTTCCGGCAGCCATTATTGCTGTTTGCGAATGTTGGAGATGGCAAATTTAAAGATATTAGCAAAGAGACCGGTGGCCCCTTAATCAACCCCATTGTGGGCCGCGGCACCGCTTACGCCGATTACGATCACGACGGTGATCTCGATATTTTAATTACCGCCAACAATAGCTCGGCAATGCTGTTGCGCAATGAGGGATTTCCAAACCAAAAAGACCGAGTGGGAAATTACCTGCGAGTAAAATTAGTCGGTACCAAAAGCAATCGCGATGGCATTGGTGCAAAGCTCATCGCGCGAATCGGGGATAAACGCCAGCCGGTATTCGTAAAAACCGGCAGCACTTATTTATCGCAAAGCGAATTAACCGTAACATTCGGTACCGGCAATAAAAATTCGGTTGATGAATTAACCATTCAATGGCCGTCCGGGATTGAAGAATCATTTCAAAATATTTCCACCGGGCAGGAAATCACCATTACCGAAAGCCTGGGAATTTCGAAATAATAAGCGTTTATACTAAATGCACGAGGCTATGTTTCTCAATTGTGTATTTATTGACACGCTATATTCCCGCCGTAGCTGGCAATTCAATAAAAATGCGTGTTCTCGATAACACTATTATTCTAATCTTAATTCTAAAGAACGACTCCAATTAAATTTGAGAAACCCATTTAATTCTTTTATTTTAAACAGTTTATAATTAATTTTTTGTGAAAGCAAAAAATTATGGCACATTGTTTGTTAAATACCAACGCTGATTTAAGGAGAACGCATGTATAAAGTTGTACTATCAATATTTACGATTTGCATCTTAGCATTTGGATGCAGCGATCAAAAAAGAATCCAACAATTAGAAGAGAAGCATACCCAACTAGAAACCGAATACCAATTGTTACTGGGGCAGGCGGAAACAAATAAACGCTTTATTGAAGAATACAGCGGCACGATTACGGAAGTTTACGGCAGCCTGGAACGAATTCGTGAGCGGGAAAATTACCTGGTGCTGGCGGCGAACGATTTGGAAGCGCAGGGCAACTCATCCGCGCAAAGCCGGCGGCAAATGTTAAACGATATTACCAGTATCGATAATGATTTACAAGAAAGCCAGCGAAGATTAAACACACTTAGTCAGCGGCTTAAAGAATCGACAATAAACACCACTCAATTACAAGCCGTTGTGGATACGCTTCAGGCTTCATTAAGCGAAAAAGAAAGCCAAATCCAGGAAATTAAGGCTAAGTTCGATGATTTGAATCAAAAGATTAGTGACGTTGAAACCGAGCTAACATTAAAAGAGCAAGAGATTATCGATCAACGACGTATTTTAGAAACGACCTATTTCGTTATCGGCACCAGCAAAGAGCTAAAAGAAAAAGGGATTATCGAGGAAAAAGGTGGTTTTTTAGGCATCAACAAAACGAAAAAGTTGGCACCCAATTTTAACAAAGATTATTTTATCCCGATGGATATTAACAAAACATCAATTCCAATCGGGCAAAATATTAAAAAGATCAAAATCATCTCTCCCCATAACCCCAGTTCTTACGAGTTAACGCCAACCAGCGAATCCGAAACGCTTTTGGAAATTACCAACAGCAATGAGTTTTGGAAAATAAAATATTTAGTCATTCAAGCCAAAGGTTAGAAATTGACGAAGGTTTTGAATCATAAGATTCTTGCTTTCTGATTTTAGTATATACCACATTACCCCTCAAGCCCCTCCAGAGCGCAAAAGATCTTCGGGTCTTTTGTGCTCTTTTTTTTCTGAACATCCCTGTTCAGAAAAAAATTATTTTTAAAACTCTCACGCTGAAAGCGTTAAATTTCATAGCCCCGGGTAAGCGACGCAGGCG
>CAXHHS010000305.1:0-7680 GCA_964015645.1 uncultured bacterium | reverse complement strand
GGTGCAATGGATAACTTATTAAAGATTTGAAACGGTAACATTCGTTACCGCTGAACATATATTTATGCTATGTTAGAAATTGCATAAAACCTTTAAGTTGTTTACCTTTCCTTTATGAAAACATTTAAAATTATACTTTTCGTTTTGTCTGCTATTGTTACAGCAAATCCGTCTATGCTCCATGCACAACGCGTTTTCGAAGCGGAAGCTGGCCGGGAAGTCGCTTTAATTGGTGGTGGGATGGCCCTTACCGGAACCGGGCTTTACCTGGAAAGCAAAATTACCCCGTTAACGAAAGAACAAGTCAACCGCCTTTCGCGAGATGATGTAAATGGATTCGATCGTATCGCAACTTATAATTGGTCTCCAAAAGCAGGCAAAATCAGCGATTATGTGCGCAATGCCTGTATCGTTTCGCCATTGGCGATGTTTGCAACCGAGCAAGTGCGCAAAGATGCGCTGGCATATTCGCTAATGTATGTGGAAACCAACCTCCTTACCCTGGGCGCTACGATGATGGCAAAAGGCCTGGCCGCCCGCACCCGCCCGTTCGTGTATAATCCCGATGTTCCGTTAAACAAAAAAGTGGGAAAACAGGAGGCGCGAAAATCGCTTTTTTCCGGGCATACTTCAATCGTGTTTACAAATATGGTTTTTCTGGCAACGGTGTATAGCGACTATCACCCGAATTCGGATTGGAAGCCGGTGGTTTGGGCCGGTTCGCTTGGAGCCGCTTCCCTGGTGGGAATTTTACGAGTGGCTGCCGGGAAACATTTCCCGACGGATGTGCTTACCGGGGCTATTGTTGGGGGAGTGATTGGCTATGTTGTGCCGCAGCTTCATCAACCGGATAAATCGAATCCGGCAGGCGAATCACCGCCGTTGCAGCTTGCGTTAAGAATTCAGTTTTGAATTGCAAGAAAACAAAGTGATTACATTTAAATAGGAGGATTACAACTGTAAAATTCTATGGTTCATCTCCTCCAGCCCCTTTCAACTCAATTCGAGTTGGTGGATTGTGTCCGCATTGCAAAACCGGGGCAAGATATACGC
The DNA here is from genome assembly GCA_964015645.1 of uncultured bacterium. GTDB lineage: Bacteria > Calditrichota > Calditrichia > RBG-13-44-9 > J075 > CAXHHS01. Next base: position 6,627 of record CAXHHS010000305.1, on the reverse strand, counting down.
TCACAACTTCTCCAAATATTAACTATTTGCGTCGAGACAATATTAATTCGTTTATTGTTAACTACTCTTGTGAAATTTGCCTCGGCCCGATTCCAGTTCGTTGGGATATTTCCAATTGGCCGGACCAAAACAACCCTAATGTTCAAAATCCAAAAGAAGTGCTACCTGTTCGGGAACCATTTGATTTTACTTATGTACCCAATGAGGTATGTGTTGAAATTGAAGAGGCACTAGATTGTCTTTCCGTTAGTGCATACAATGGTTTTGCGGCACTTTGCCGTCGAGCTATTCAAACAATTTCAACCAATCTTGGGGCAAAGGCTGCCTCAAAAGTAAAAAAGCAAATCGAAGAAATGATGGATATTACAGAGTTAGGTAATGAGTGGAAAGACTTAGCGTTTCAAATAATGCTGTCCGGGCATGATGGTTCACATCCCAACCTTCCTGATGTCGATGTAGACCGAGCAAGCGTTCTGTTAACTCTTCTTCAAGATTTAACTTATGAACTCTATACACGCCCTGGCAAAGTAAAAGAAGCTGCACAACTTAGGCAAGAAGCGATTGATAAAAAAAATAAAGAAGAAACTAACGGTTGAAGATTTTATAAGGAAGGGAATTTAGATACTTTCAATATTATTATCGTGATAAAATCAGTTTTAATGTTTTATAAGACTTCCCGTTAGAAAGGCGCAAAAAATATAGCCCGGAAGGCGTCAGCAGGCCGTTTTCATTGCGGCCATCCCACCGGAAACGATGCGCTCCCTGCGGTAAACGGCCTTGATAAATTTGCCGGATCAGGTTTCCCCGAATATCAAAAATACTAATATACATCTCCGTTGCTTCACTCAGTTCAAAGCGAATGCTGGTTTCCGGGTTAAACGGGTTCGGGTAATTCTCAACGGAAACCAATGGCCCCGCTTGAAGCGGTTTTCGAGTTGCGACTGTTCTTTGCGGCAACTCTCTCCTGTCAGGCTCGACGAGCATCTCTTCCATACCGCTTTTGGCTACCGGAATATCGTTATCATCACCCGGGGTGCCGTTTTGCGATGTGCCGGCGTAAGCGTAATCGATAGGCAAATTAGATCCGCTGTTGGGATAGCTAACTCGCTGAAATAACGCGCCCGCATTCCAGGCGATCATATCATCGCCAACCGAGTTGAAGAGATCGACCCGGCTGCCGCTTCTTTCCAGCGCGATGCCATCGGCCCCGCCATCCAAATCAAATTCCGTATCGATAAAATCCGGCGCAAAGCCATAGGCGTTTTGGAACGCTGCTGCATCCGGTGCTAAAACGACATATCCCAGCGGTGGAATAGTTCCTTCAAGCCGTTTGCTGCCGGTGTGGCCGGTTGCATTATCGTTATAATATCGCAGCCGGTAGCTTCCGAGGTTAACGGATGAACGCGAAAAGTTATATAATTCGATAAATGATGCGCTATTTGCAACCGACGCACTATTCACTTCGCTGATAATCACAGTGTTACTGGTTGTAAAATCCAGCTCGATTTTGTTGTACCACAATTCCGCGGTACCTTTGTTTTCAGCAGCAACTAAAATTCCGCTGCCACTGCTGAGCGGCTGGTAGGTAACGGATACATTAACGATTTCGCTGCTGCCGTAACTTAAAATAGGCTGCCAGTCGCTTTCTGCAATGTTGCCGGGGTTATCCTTATCCATTTTCGCAAATTGGATTTTGCCGCCGATGGTTGAAAAGGCGTAAAGCTCATCATTGCTTTCATCCAGCGCCAATGCCGGGCGGGTGTTAATGCCAATAGTCGCGCCAACGATATCGACATCGCTCCAGTTTCCGGAGGCATTGCTGCGGCGAAAAATCTTAAAACTTACCCCTCCGAAGCCGGTTTCACCTAATTTGGCTATGGCATACAAGTTCTGCTCAAAATCTTTGATTATGTTAACATGATTATCCGCTTCCAGGCTTGACAGTATATTTTCTTCCACCCAATTGGCAGAATTCGTTGGGTCGTCGCCATCTTTTAGGCGGAAAAACATAAATCGCTTTGCGCCGGAGCCTTCGCCGGCAAAAACGCCGGTATAATCCTGAAAATTGTAGCGAAAGGCAATTGCATCGGTAAGAGTGTTGCCAACATTGTTTTCAACCACAAAATCGGAAGCGCTCCAGGTCGCGCCGCCATCACTGCTATGTATTCCACGAATGGCGGCGGATTTGGCGTAAAAAACGAATAAATCACCGTTATGAGCCTGCGTAAGGCAAGAAGCGTCATCATCACCAACTACGAACGGCACAAAAGCAGGAAATTCATTATCCAAAGACCAGCTTCCCGCACTGTAGGTGAGACGTGTAAAGCGGCCTTTTTCCGGGAAGATCGCGTAAAGGCGATTATTACTATAATCAACATGCAAATCCGGGGCATCCGCTCCTACAATTCCCATAAACGCACCCCGGCTCCAAACGCCGTTTTCATACCGGTATAGGTACCATTGGCTATCAGAAATTTGACGAAAAGCACCCCACCAATAACCGTTATGCCAGATTACCTGGCTCTGGTTATTCCGTTTGATATTTGGCTGAACACCGGGAACTGGCGTTCCGATTTTAGCCTGGCCGAATTGCGCGATTGCTATTGTTGAATAAATAAAGATGCCGGTAAAAATCGCCAGAAAAGATCTTTTTGAATTCATTCTAAAATCTCGATGTTTCTTGAAGTTTTTTATTCTCAATAATTCCCCTCTTTACAAAGGAGGAGAATTCTAAAAACATTCAAATCATTTGAGCAAAATCATCTTCCGCACCGCCTGGAATAGCTGACGGGAAGTACTGTTATTTTCGATAGCCCGGATGTGATAAAAATAAATCCCGCTGGAAAGGTGTTGTGCATCGAACTGCACAGCGTGAAAACCGGCGGATAAGCGTTCATTCAACAAAACAGCCACCCGCTGCCCGGCGATGTTTAACACATCGATTTTGACGGCTGCTGCTCGCGGCAATCCAAAACGAATTTCCGTAGAAGGATTGAACGGATTGGGGAAGTTTTGTTGAACAGTATATGTTTTAGGAATTCCAATCGGCAGCGGCTGGCCAATTCCAACCGGGGTTGTCTGCGCTCGAACGCTAATGATGGCCACAGCATTTTTTCCTTCCGGATCGATAATGGTAACAGCCAGGTTGGCAACCGCTGTTTCCGTGGGATTCTTCGCGAACAGGGTTAATATTCCGCTATTTAAATCAAAATCGAAAGTGAATAAACCCGGCAAGACGACAAATTGATATTGTAATTCCGCATCCGGCGTTTCAACATCATGCGCAAACTGCCAAATATCCAGGCTGCCGGAATCGCCGGAAAAAAATACGAGCGAATCGGGTAAATCAATAAATTGGGGCGCGTCATTTACCGGGCGAACGGTGATATTTACATTCGCTGTATCCAAACCGTTATTGCCATCGGAGATAATGTAAGCGAATTCATCATCGCCAAAAAAATCCGGTTCCGGCTGGTAAAAAAGCGTTGTTTCATCCTCATCGATTGTGATTGATCCCGAAGCATTTTCAGCGAGTACACTATGAATGGCGAGTTCATCGCTGTCAGGATCAGCGTCGTTTTCCAGAACGCGGATTTGCAATTCATTGTCTTCGTCGACTTCGCTTGTATCCTCCATCGCAAATGGCGCTCGATTTAAATTGATGACTTCCAGTGAAAAAATTTCCAGGCTGAAGAGGGATGGCGTCCCGGTATCGGTCGCTTTTACTTCGATGGAATCGTAGGTGCCGGAATCGGAAAAACCGGGTGAAAAATTAATTATTCCGCTGCCATTATCGTTGTCCGTAAAACTACCAAAATCCGGGAGATTGGAAATTGTTAGCGTAATATCGTCGCCATCGAGATCGCTAGCAGCGATTGCAACTTCCAGTATTTCGGTTTCCATAACGGTTTGATCAGCAATCTCCGTTAATTGCGGAGCGCGGTTGGTACCATTGATGGTGAGTAAAAAATCAACCGTATCGGCAAGTTGTGGGGTTCCATTATCCTGGGCTGCAATGCTTACAGGGATTATTCCTTCATCAGAAAAACCGGGATAAAATGTGATGATCCCGCTGCCATCACCGTTATCCGAAAGACTGGCGAAACTAATTAAATTTATTAGACTTAGCGCAACTTCATCGCCATCCGGATCGCTGGCAAAAATGGCGACATCCAGGGTATCGCCTTCATTCATAACCTGATCCGCGATATCCGTTACCTGCGGCGAACGGTTGCGGTTGAGAACGGTTAAGGTGAAACTTTTGTTAGCAGATAATTCCGGTACACCGTCATCAACAGCAATGATTTGGATGTTTTCATAGTCGCCAGCATCTTCAAAACCAGGCGTAATGGTGATGCTGCCACTGCCATCGCCGCTATCAACAAGGCTGGCGAAGGATGGTAAATTTACAGCCGAAAGCGAGATATTATTTTCATCGGGGTCGCTTGCTGAAATGGGGATTATTAGAGTTGCATTTTCTTCAATCGTTTGATCGGAAATTGCATCGATTGCCGGTGCACGATTGGTTTCATTCACCGTTAAATCGAATGTAATACTGCTGGCTCTTGGGGGAGTACCATCGTCAGTAGCAACAACCTCGATGCCCGGGTAAAATCCGCCATCCTCAAAACCGGGTGAAACAGTGATGTTGCCATTGCCACCACCGTTATCGGCAAAAATAGCAAAACCGGGAAGATTGTTTGCCGATAGCGTTATCGTATTGCCGTCGGGATCAGTCGCAGAAATATCGACTTCCAGTACCTGGTTTTCATTTACGGTTTGGTTGGGAATAGCGGTGATTTCCGGCGGAATATTGGTTATTTCCAGCGTTACCGGAACGCTAAGCTGCGGCTGATCGGGATCGTTGCTATCGATGGCGAGCGTGCAATTATAAGTGCCAATAGGCAGCCCTGCACCCTGGATTGCTAATTCCACATCCTGGCTTTCGCCGGGCAAAAGCTGGCCACTGAAGGGCGATTCGGAAAGCCAATCGCAATCGCTGTTTTGGTAGCCACGCCCGCGGATCATCCAATTTCCGGCAAAACCGAAACTGTTTACATTTCCCCAAAAATCAGTTGCGGGCAGGATAGGCGGGTCTGCCGGACTACCGTTGCTGTAGCTGCCAATCCAGGAGCGTCCGGCTGCGGAACTTTGGTCAAGCGCTGCTGGAAAGTCGTCCGCTGCAACACCTGCCGTACGATTGACAACTGCGATGATGACATCGCCAGGGTCACTCAACACCAGCGGAGCGATGTGGTAAACGGAGAAAACGCCATCATCCGCCGCCTGCACCGCAGCATTTTTATGGCTGCCGATGAATGTTGCATTCGTGCCAGGATCACCATCGCCATCGGTATCTTGATAGATATAAATATCCACCAACTCGCCGGTATTAACACCGAGGCCGCTGCCAAAGAGAATCCAGATTTCGCTTAAAGTAAAGGGGAATTCATTCGGTTCCGGCGTAAAGCGATTGAGCCAGACAAATTGGCCACCCGCTTCCAGGCCAATAGCGTTTTCCCGACCGCCATCGTCCAGCACCATCGAAACGCCACCGGAAGTAGCGTTCACTTCTCCCGATTTCGGTAATGCGCTAACTTCTCGATTTGGAAGTTTTATAAACGGGGGGCGTTCGCTGGCGAACCTGAACTCATCCCCCACCCCCCTTCTCTTGAAAAGAGAAGGGGGCTTTTCCGCTTTAACTCTTTTCAAAGATGAAGACTCGCGAGTGCGGTCAGATTTACTTTGAAAGAAACCATTCGACTTTGGGTTATTATCCAAAACAACTTTTGTCGCTTCTCCTAAAATATCCCAGTTTAATGGAGCGGAACCGGTATTGGAAATCGTGATGGTAGTAGTTGTGTTTCCCTCGGAAGGCAATATGATATCAATCGCTGCCGGTTGAACGCTGATGTTTGGTTTTGCGTCACCAAGCGCAAAAAAATCCAGTAGCTCTGCCATTACATTATTTCGGGTATTGGGAGCGCTGCCATCAGCCAATTCTGCGATTGCGTAGGAAAAACAAAAGGTTCTCAAACCACTTACACCGCTGTGCTGCACGGCGACGACGCCGTAACCATCTTCCACAAAGGCGGCCTGGCCGCTGCCGGGAGAATAGCGATCGATAAAATCCGTATTATTTTGATTGGAAGCAGAAAATGTGATACCGGCAGTGATTGCCCCTGCTTGGCCTTGCAAGCTGCTTACCGGGTTTGCAGCACCATCTTCCGCAGCAGCAAGCCCGAAAAGCGCCAGCAAATTCGCGTTATTTACCTGGTCTTCTCCCAGGGCATCTCCGCCTTCCAGGTATACTTTGCCACCGCCTTCAAGGTAGTTTTGTACTTTGTTCGCTTTGGCGTTATCGAATTCCGTTTTGGTTGTGCCATTTTCCCCGCCGTTGCCGAAGGATAAAAAAACCGCATCGTACCCAAATAATGTTGTTGGGAAATTCACAGTGTAATCAACCGAAAATCCCGCGCCGGTAAGATAATTGTTGAGATAAGCACCGCTGTAATCCTGCCCGCCGAGGTTGCCTTCCCAAACTAAAACCGTTTCCGTTTGCGAAAAGAGGTTTGTAAATACTGTCTCTTATACACATCTGACGCTGCCGACGAGCTTCTTGGTGTA
>CAXHHS010000304.1:0-7695 GCA_964015645.1 uncultured bacterium | reverse complement strand
ATTAATGCCACTTATAAATTTGATAAACATTTAAATATACGCGCCGCTTACGGTAGAACTCTTGCCCGGCCACGTTTCCGGGAAAAAGCACCCTACGCCGGTTTTGAATTCGTTAACGACTTCGTATTTAACGGCAATGTAGACCTGGAACGCACCTTGATTGATAATTACGATTTGCGGATGGATTGGTACTTGCAACCTGGCGAAATCATTTCCATCAGCGGTTTTTATAAACGTTTCAACAATCCGATTGAACGGGTGATCGATGTCCGGTTTAGTTCGGAAGGCGCCCTGGCATTTTTTGATAATGTGGAACGCGCAAATGTATATGGGTTAGAGTTTGAACTTCGGAAAATGTTAAACGTTATTAGCCCAAGTTTACGTAACTTCTTGTTTATTAGTAACTTGTCGCTTATCAAATCCGAAGTGACCATCCCGGAAGAAAGCCTGGAATTTCGCCGGGCGTTAGACCCTACCGCTCCGGATGTTCGCCAGTTACAAGGGCAATCGCCTTTCTTGCTCAATTTAAACCTGGTATACCAGGGATTTTCGACCGGCACAACGGCAAATATCTACTATAATGTTTTCGGAAAAAGATTGTATGAAGTTAGTGCCGGCGGTACACCGGATGTTTTCGAACAGCCTCGCCATACGTTGAATTTCCTGATCGACCAGAAAATCGGGCGGTTATTTTCGGTAAAATTTTCCGCCAAAAATATTCTGGATTCCGATTACAAATATACCCAGGAATTCAAAGGCATCGATTTCGTTCGCCAGCAATACAGTAAAGGTCGTAGCTTCTCTATTGGCATTAGCTTGGACAGATAAACAATCAGGCATTAGCATCTTTAAACCTCCCGGAGGTTAAATCTATACCTGGAATTAAGATATGTGCCAAAGTTTTCCAAAGAAGCATACGGACATGGCATATTTTTTAACCTCCGGGAGGTTTATGTAACACAATTTAGGTATTAAACGGGCCCCGAACAAATATACCTGTAAGTTGATGAAAGGATATATAACCTTTGAAAGGTTTTAAACTTTCAAAGGTTGCTCGCGACCTTTCGATCAAACTTACTAAACTAATAATTACGTTTAATCTATTTTTACCAAATGGAGGATAATCCATGAAGTTCATATTATTACTATTATTATTTCTCTCAGCCGCCTTGTTCGGGCAAGTTACTGTAACAGATGCCAGTATTCAGGCGGGACAGGAAGTTACCTGGACATCCGATAACGAATATTTGATGGATGGCCTGGTGTATGTAGAAGATGGAGCAGTCTTAAATATTCTTCCCGGTACTGTTATCCGGGGAAAAACAACCCCCACGACTGGCGATAATACCAGTGCTTTGGTGGTTGCCAAAGGTGGAAAAATAAACGCCGTTGGCACCATGTTTAACCCGATTATTTTTACCGCTGAGCTGGATGATCTTAATGATCCCGATGACTTCACCCCGGAAGATCGTGGTGAGTGGGGCGGCATTATCTTGTTGGGTAAAGCCAGTAACAACCGCGCGGGCGGCACCGGCCAAATCGAAGGGATTGACCCCAACGAACCTCGTGGTGAGTATGGCGTCTCTTCCAACCCGGATGACGCTGACAATTCCGGCGTGATGCGCTACGTCTCCATCCGTCACGCCGGCGCGGAAATTGGCTCTGGTAACGAAATCAACGGTCTAACGATGGGATCGGTCGGCAGCGGAACTACAATTGAATATATCGAAGTCTATGCCAATTTGGATGATGGTTACGAATGGTTTGGCGGCACAGTCAACACTAAATATTTGGTCTCAGCCTTCTGCGGCGATGATGCCTTTGATTGGGATGAAGGCGTTCGTGGTAAACATCAATTCTGGTTTGCGCTTCAATCGCCCCTGGTTGCCGGTCGTACTGCGGAGATGGATGGTGGTACCGAGCCGGAAGACGGCCAGCCCTTTGCCGTGCCGGAAGTTTTCAACGCTACCTACATTGGCCCTGGCTCCGGCAGCCTTCCGCAAGGTGATGGCAGCCAAATGTTGATTTTCCGTGATAACACCGGTGGAAAATATACCAACAGTATTTTCACTGAATACAATGGCGGTGGCGGTGGTGCCGGGGTAACGGTAGAAGACCTTGCCTCCGGTGAAGATAGCCGCGCCCGTTTGGAAGCCGGAGAATTGGTTTTAAGCACCAATGTTTGGTGGGATTTCGCCGCTGGCAATAACCTGGCCGATTTTGCTTCCCAGGATTTCGTGCAGAATCACCTGGCGGCCAACAATAATACCATTGGTGATCCGCAACTTAATGGCGTAAGCCGTACCAATGATGGTGGATTGGACCCTCGTCCGTCTGCAAGTGGCCCTGCCGGTTCCGGTGCTGCTACAGTAACGGATGGATTCTTTACCCAAACCAGCTACATCGGTGCCTTTGATCCCAATGGGCGTCTCTGGACCAATGGCTGGACCGCACTCTGGCAAGCTGGCCTCACCGGTAGCACTGTTACGTTTGTAGATGGTGATATTAACGCCGGAGAAGAAGTAACACTATCTGCCAATAACGAATATTTAATGGATGGCCTGGTGTATGTGGAAGATGGTGCAGTATTAACCATCGAAGCCGGTACTGTTATCCGCGGTAAAGGAACCCCGAGCACCGGCGACAACACTAGTGCTCTGGTAATTGTCAAAGGCGGAAAAATTATGGCCGAAGGCAATGCAAATGAACCGATCGTCTTTACTGCCGAACTCGATGACTTAAACGATCCGTTCGACTTCACCCCGGAAGATCGCGGTGAATGGGGTGGCATTATCCTGTTGGGTAAAGCCAGCAACAATCGCGCAGGTGGCACCGGCCAAATCGAAGGAATTGATCCCAACGAACCTCGTGGTGAGTATGGCGTCTCTTCCAACCCGGATGACGCTGACAATTCCGGCGTGATGCGCTACGTCTCCATCCGTCACGCCGGCGCGGAAATTGGCTCTGGTAACGAAATCAACGGTCTAACGATGGGATCGGTCGGCAGCGGAACTACAATTGAATATATCGAAGTCTATGCCAATTTGGATGATGGTTACGAATGGTTTGGCGGCACAGTCAACACTAAATATTTGGTCTCAGCCTTCTGCGGCGATGATGCCTTTGATTGGGATGAAGGCGTTCGTGGTAAACATCAATTCTGGTTTGCGCTTCAATCGCCCCTGGTTGCCGGTCGTACTGCGGAGATGGATGGTGGTACCGAGCCGGAAGACGGCCAGCCCTTTGCCGTGCCGGAAGTTTTCAACGCTACCTACATTGGCCCTGGCTCCGGCAGCCTTCCGCAAGGTGATGGCAGCCAAATGTTGATTTTCCGTGATAACACCGGTGGAAAATATACCAACAGTATTTTCACTGAATACAATGGCGGTGGCGGTGGTGCCGGGGTAACGGTAGAAGACCTTGCCTCCGGTGAAGATAGCCGCGCCCGTTTGGAAGCCGGAGAATTGGTTTTAAGCACCAATGTTTGGTGGGATTTCGCCGCTGGCAATAACCTGGCGGATTTTGCACCTCAAGATTTCGTACAGAATCACCTGGCGGCCAACAATAATACTATTGGTGATCCGCAACTCGGTAGTGTTAGTCGCGACCAGTCGGCGGCATTAGATCCTCGTCCGGCTGCCAGTGGCCCTGCCGGTTCCGGCGCAGCCACGGTAACGGATGGTTTCTTTACCCAAACCAGCTACATCGGCGCTTTTGATCCCAATGCACCGCTCTGGACCAATGGCTGGACCGCGCTTTGGAGAGGCCGGGTAACCGGAATCGAAGAAAATCGTATTGATGATGTTCTGCCGAAAACATTTGCAATCAGCCAAAACTACCCGAATCCGTTCAACCCATCTACCAATATCAAATTTGAAATACCGAAATCCGCAGAGGTAAGATTAACGGTCTTTAACCTGGTAGGACAAAAGGTTGCTACTTTGGTGAACGGCGTGCGAGCAGCCGGAACCTACGTGGTAACCTGGAATGCATCCGATGTTACCAGCGGTGTCTACTTTTATCGCTTTGAATCCCAGGGTGTAGTAGAAACTAAAAAAATGATGTTAGTAAAATAAGTGAGCTAAAGTTTGCAAGCTAAAAGTGAGCTAAAGTTCTAGAAAAATAACTTTAGTTCACTTGCAAACTTATTAACTTAACATATTCTCCCGTAAAAGCAGAAGGCGGCGCTTGTATTGTAGAGTGTCGCCTTTTGTATTTTCTTTTTTCAGAGAGACGGTACTACATGTCTCTCTGAAAAAAGAAAAATTTTTGAACTACAACCTGCCTATAATTGCGAAGGCGATTAGAAAGAGGTCCATCGCTGTTTACACGAGAGTTGGAGGCGTTTCCAGCAACGATTACGCATGTTTTTGTGGATGAAATTCAGAAAACCCCATCGCTGTTGGAAGAAATTCAATTTCTTTACGATCAGGATAAATCGCGCTGGCAGTTTTTTTAACCGGTAGCTCGGCGTGTAAACTTCGCGGGCATTCGATCAACTTTCTACTGGGGCAGTCTAATGTTTATTATTTATACTCCGTATCCTTACTCCAGGAAAAAGGCCGATATATGCGAATTGCAAGTTTAAAAACAGTTGGAGGAGAGCCGTTTCCGGCAAAGGTGTTGAAAGTTAAACTTATTTTGGGATATTGGATGCAAAGTTACAAAAAATCAGCCTGGAAACGCCTTTTAACCACTTGAAGTAAAATGGATAGAATCGCCCCCGCCGCCAAGCATGTCCGCCAGGTCGAGAAGTTTATCGATCTCTATCCGAAACGAGCTTCGAGAGGTTATGTTGTGTGCCTTACTCCCCGGGCGCAAAGCTCAGCGAAAAGGTTTTAGCGATTCCGTTTGAAGAGTTGTAATAGGAAACCCGACAATTTTCCCACGCAGCCCATGTATCGCGAACAAGGCAGAAATGTTCTATTCCAAAGGAGGCGATTTATCATTTTGGAGAGGTCTAAAAGGAGGGAAAAGGAAATATCAAAGACTTTTGCAGTATTACAAAAGTCTTTGATTAAAGGATGTAAAAGAGATTGAACTACTGCACTTGCTGGGTAATATATCCGGGGTTGTTTTGCTCATTCAACAGAAAATACATTTTGGCAACCTGGTCAAAATCACCTGCTTTTAAACGATAGTAATAAAGCCCGCTTTTAGCGGTTTTACCATCATCATCAGTGCCATTCCATTCGATTTGGTAATAACCTTTGTCAATTTCACCTGCTACTAATGTTTTAACGGCATTCCAATCATTATCAAAAATACTGAGTGTAATTTCCTCTTTTGCAGGAATTGCAAAGTAAATAGTTGTTTTTGTTGTAAATGGGTCCGGTAAGTTGAAGTCCAAATCATAATCTTCCGGGCCGCCGCCTAACTTTTCGCGGAAATAATCATCATTTTCCTCTAATACAGCCTTTGTTGGCCCTTCACTTTTTGTTTCTTCCTGGGCAATGAGGGAAACGTTTACTATCAAAACCATAAAAACGATGATTGAAATTATAAATACGTGCTTCGTTAAATTCATTTTAAAATCCCCATTTGTTTAGTTAAAGTGAATTAATCGTAACAACATCCATAGTTTAAATATCGAATATTGCAACTCGATTACAAACCGGTGAGGATTTATTGATGATTTGATTAAGATGACTTAGGTATGTATTCACGCTTTAGCGTGTATGCATTATTCAGCCTGAAAGCTGAACTACAAACGGGCTGGTATGGGCCACAATGGGATGTAACCAATGCTTTTAACAATCCGTTGGCCTTGCGGGCTTAAAATCCAATCAATGAATTTTTTCGTAATACCACGTGGTTTATTTATAGTATAAAGATATAAATACCGCGTAATCGGGTATAAATCAAACCGAACAGATTCTTCTGAGGGTGAAATCCCATTTATCTTACTATGCATCAAATCCAGACCATATGCGATGCCGCCATACCCAATGGCATTCGGATTTTGTGAAATCGTTTCAACAACAGTGTTTGTTGTTGGGCGAGATTCTGCGGATGAGCTGTAAGATTCGCCCTCTAATATGCGGTCTTTAAAGTAAACATAAGTACCGGAATTTGGCGGGCGAGTAATAACGATGATTGATTCATCGTTACCGCCAACCGCTGCCCAATTTGTAATTTTGCCGGAAAAAATTTCCTTGAGTTGTTTTAGGGTTAAATCTTTGACCGGGTTGGAAGGGTGTAAATAAATGCTCAAAGCATCTTTTGCAACGAGAAACGAAATTCCTAATGTGCTGTGAGTCGCCGCCAATGAACTCGCCTCTTCCGAACGCAATAGCCGGGATGCCGTGCAAATTTCCGCCTTACCTGCTATCAGCGTCTTGACGCCCTCGGCAGTGCCGCCGCCTTCGGTATAAATAGCAGTACCGGAATTTTCTGCCATAAAGATTTCCGCCCATCGTTGTATCAAAATAAACATCGTGTCAGACCCTTTGATCCGAATGATCTTGGATTCGTTGGAACGCGATCCGGCGCAACAGTACATCAAAGCGCTAAAAGCGCAAATTAACACTAAATTTATGGCACGAGTTTTGGCTAACATTATTATGTCTTACCGTTTCTCCGCCTGCGTTTGCAAGCGTATTATTTTATAAGGCACTTCCGAGTTCCATTGGGGCGTTTTTTTACTGTTCGCTATTTGATAACAAAAAGCAAAGAGAAATTGTGTATGCTGTTCTGCTGCAGAAAGATTCATCGGCTGGTTTAAATCATCGAAGGGTGAATGGTAGATATTAGCGTTCCATTTCAAAATTTCCGTTAAAGCGGATTCTCTATCGGTGTTTTTCCAATCGAGTCCCGGCATTACTAAAATTGCCGGAATACCAGCCTGGGCAAAGGCAATTTGGTCGGATCGAGCAAACGTTTCGGTTTGGGCAAATTCCGCCGGAAATGGTGAAACAGAGAGTTGTAATCGCTCCGCAGTCTTTTTTAAGTAATCGGCGAGGCTGGATAATTCCGCACCAATCCCAACCAAGTCACTAAAGTTGTCGAACATTGCTAATCCGTCAATATTTACATTTGTAATTGATTTATAAAGGGGGACTACTGGATGATCCAAATAATACCGCGATCCCAATAATCCTTTTTCTTCCCCGGTAAGAAATAGAAAAAGGATCGACCGATCCGGCGGCTCTGGCAGCTTGGTTACAGCTCGGGCAATTTCCAGGGCTGCGGCAACGCCGACAGCGTTATCGAAAACGCCATTATAAATGGAGTCGCCATCTACAGTTGGACCAACGCCAAGGTGATCGTAATGGGCAGAAACGAGCAAATACGTCTGTTTTAGCTTCCGGTGGCTTCCTTCAACTAAGCCAATGATGTTCGATGAGAAAAAATCTCGCTCGATAAATTCGCCTTTAAAAGATACTTCTACCGATAAAGGAAAACTGGCAATTTCATCTTCCCGGCCGGATTGCAAAATCGCTTGCAATGTTTTTGGAGCGTTTTGAAATAACACATTTGCAACTGCCGGATGGATCATCACACTAAGATGGCCGGTAACGGAATATGCTAATGTAACATCCTCAAACAAAAATTCCCGGCTGAGTTTTGCCCATTGCGCCATTACGCGTTTGGGAACATCTGGAATTAAAATACTCCCCACTGCGCCCCGGGAAATTGCCCACCTCTGTTTGGAGTCCGGCAAACTGTATATCGTTGGCGATGTACCATCAAAAT
>CAXHHS010000303.1:0-7696 GCA_964015645.1 uncultured bacterium | reverse complement strand
GTCGGCAGCGTCAGATGTGTATAAGAGACAGTCGTACTACAGTCAACAAATCCTGGCGCATTTTGCAAGGCGAAACCACCGGAACAGACTCCCAAAACGATTTGCAGGAAATCGTCCGGAAAACAAAGCGTAAAATTGATGAGATAAATACATTACTCAGCAAGCTGTTTGCACATTTCAACCGGGAAACCAATCAACAGCACCCAACGCCGCTTTGGGAAGTATCAATATCCGAAAACGCGATTACATGTTTGTTAAAAAATGCCGATTATCAAACCGAGTTTGGTGAAAGTTCCCGGTATTTAATCAATAGCCTTGAGAATTATGTTTTAGGAACGCCTTACGCTGTCTTTTTGCAAGATGGCCGGATCGAAATAAGGAAACGATGAAAAAAAAACTCAACGAACACCTGTTCAGCATTGCCTTTGTTTCAGTCATTTTTTTTATTCTGATATTGAATTTCCGCTCCTCCGTCCAGGAAACGCAATCCCGGCAAAATGCGGAAATAGAAGCGCTGTTAGAGTTATCGTTTGTTGATTATGAAAATCCGATCCATAAATCCCTATTAAAAGAAACGCTTGATATTTTTTACCCGGCGAACGGTGTTAAAAATGATTCTTTAATAGCCGCAATCGAGCAATACCGTTCCGCCCAAATTGCCCGCTTGCAGCAGGGTAGCGGTCCGCAAGGCGGTTTATCCGGGACAAAGTTGATACAGCTATTGGGGATGTTTTTCAGCTTTCTTTTAGTGTATGCTCTCGTTTTAGCGCTAACGTATTATGGCGTGCAAACATTGGCAGTTTTACGATTTGTGCGAGAAAAGCAAGGCAAAGCCTCTTACTTAGCACAATTGATTCAGTATTGGCAAAATCTCCCGCAGCATCAAAATATTCTAACGATAACCGGCCGCTCTTTAAACCTTTTCGGGAAGGCGATAGCGAAAGGTTTTTTATACTTCGTTCTATTTTCTCCGGCTTACGTTATTGCCTATTCCTTCAAAACCCGCTTCGATACCGATACTTTCTTTTTTATGGTACTTTTGGGGGTTATTTCTAACGGGCTACTGCTTACATATACACAAAAATTTTATACCTTTTTGATTGCAGAAAGTCGAAAAGGGTATGTGCAAACCGCAATCGTCAAAAATTTAAAAAACAACTATTCGCAAAGTGCGAAAGATGGGGTTTCTTGGAAAGCAATTTTTCGCCTGCGGAAAGATTTTTCCGAGCATGTTTTTCAGCATATTTTTTTGAATGCCCACTACCAGTATCTTTCTACCATCAAGGAGCAAGCTTCTTTTTTGATTACCGGTTTGGTAATTATCGAAATGGCCTTGAATATTCAGGGACATTTGTGTTATGAATTGCTGCAAAACATTCTTTACAAAAAATATGATGTGGTGTTAGCCATCATCCTGGGCATTTTCCTGGTAGTAAAAGCGACAGAGATTTTTGCGGATTACTGGCAGAATCGCGAATCCTTAAAATATGCGAATCGGTGAGGCTGTATTAGAAATATTTTTAACGCGGATGACGCGGGTAGAACGGATTTACACGGATTTATTCAAATGTCATTTTAAAAAATAACATAGAATAATTTATTTAACTCAGTATTTTCATAGGTATATTCTCGTATGTATTTTTGCAGTAAAATCAAGACGCTAATTCTACTTTTAATTTTGCCTCCTCTTTTTGTTTCTGCACAAGCAAACAAAAATTTATTTCTTCGTGTTAATCTAGGTTTATCCACCCCTGTTCAGAGGGATGCAGGATGGGATTTCCGGGGGAAGGGCATAAATATCAATGGAGATATTGGGTACAAATTAAATCATATAATTAATCTAAAAAGTACAATTGGTTATACCACGTTTCCATTTGATTCGGATTTTTATTTTGAGAATACTGCCTTTGCAGTAGAGCCTGATAGAGTCGAATCAGGAGCGACTAAAATAGTGGCATTTACCGGTGGTATTGAAATTAAACTAAGTGGTGAGAAAAACAAGTTTTTTCTCTACGGCAATTTTGGTGTTTTTAGAGCAGAACAGAAATCTTTGAAATTATATTATGACACAGGCGAAGTCTCTGTAATTCAGCGAGACACAAAAGATGGATTAACCTATGACTTAGGATTGGGGGTGTATATTCCTCTTAAGACCGGATTTTCTACAATTATTTCATTCGGCTACCGTTCAATAATGCGAAAAGGAATTGACGTTGGCGATTTACGTGCACACACGCGACAAAGTATGCGGGACTTATTACTCAAATTAGGTTTATCAACAGATATATGATAGTTTTTAGACTCTGCCTCGCGTAACTCAATTCAATCGATAATTAGATCGACGCTTCTGCTATAAAGATGAATGGCAGAATAATTAATTGGCAGAATAATTTTTAAATCATTCTGCCAATTAATTATTCTGCCAAAAAATGAATTTCTGTCATATTCGAGAAAACTTTTAAAAATGAAAAATTTCCTACTGAGAATTTACACTCAAAAAGACAAATTCTGGCTGCTCCTTTGGCTTGCCGGAATGGGGCTGCTGTGGATTTGGGATACATTGTTTCTCAACCAACCGGCACTGGAAAAGGTACAACTGGGGTTTTTTAATACATTTTTGATTGCGGTTTTAGTGATTGTTTTTTCGTTTGCCCTCAGTTGGGCTGTTGCAGTGGGGGTATACTTTTTAGAGCAAATGCAAGTGCCGGTTTTTTACCTGTCTGCGACCTTTTTATTAAACATTATTCGCTCCGTTCCGCAAATTGTCGGTATTCTAATCGGGTATATTTTTATCACTGTTCTGATTCAAAATGGCACGTTGAACAGCAGTTTGTTGATTATTTTAATAACCGCAATTGTCATCAGCATTTTCGTCTTTCTGGAAATTGTCGATTTAATCCGTGAGCGCATCGGCTATTTTAAGCAACTGGATTTTTACAACGCCATGCTGGTTTGCGGCATTCGTGAGAGCCGCATCATCAATCGCGAAATTCTTTGGAAAAACAGTTTGGCGCACATTTTTAACAAGCTGATTGCCATTTTCGGCGTTACAATCTTTTTGCTATGCAGTATCGATTTTATCGTTTCCGTGGGGCTTTCGACAGATATTAGTTCTGTAAATCTACCGGTTACGCTTGGCAGCCTGCTGGCAAAAATCGACAGCAAGCAAGACATCCTCGCTATCGGCCACAGCATCACAAATCCCGGTTATGCCAGCCGGTTGTTTTTCGAGCACTTGCAGGGAATCAGCGTGGCGTTTTTGATTGTATTTACCCTGATTTGTATTTACAAAATATCGAATGGGTTTGCGAAGCGTTATGAATTATAATTTGACAATAATTCGAAAAATTTTTTACCTTGTGAGAAACTATCCCGAATTGTAATGTGTTGCATAAGGCAACTATTTTTTAAGCAAGGATAGGAATGGAAATTACAAAAATAATTTCAACAGATATTGAACGAAAGAATCTTTATCAGAAATACAAAAATCTAATAGAGACAGATCGGAAATTAAACCGTACCCTGGTTAGCTTTCAGGCAAATAAGCAGGAAGCGCTTTACAGATGGTTTAAATATAAAGAAGGATTTTCCAAAAAACTTGTAAAATACTACATAACTAAATATCACCCCAGGGCTGGTCATATATTAGACCCGTTTGCCGGAGCGGGAGCCACTTTATTCGCCGCAAAGGAGTTGGGTTGGGATTCCACAGGAATAGAACTATTGCCGGTTGGTGTTTTTGCAATGGAGGCAAGATTAGCTTCCGAAAAAGCCGATGGAAACGAGTTTGCAAAAACCATTAAAACATTCTGGGATACCTTCGAAGAGAATAAAACGCCGGCAACCAGGCTCAAAAATATACCCATAACAAAAGGCGCTTATCCGGAAGAAAATGAAAGGTTGCTGAATTTATATTTAGAACACTGTAGTCATATCTCAGATAACGATATTAGAACCTTATTTAAATTTGCCGCCTTTTCGGTACTGGAAGAAATAAGTTATACTCGCAAAGATGGACAATATTTAAGATGGGATTATAGAGCAAATAGAAGTTGGGGGAAAACGAAGTTTGATAAAGGTAAAATATATCCATTTCGAGAAGCGGTTGAAAAAAAGTTAAAACAGATAAACCAGGATTTAAATCCCGTTGTTAATTTAGATTTATTTTCAACTCCTGACCAAAATGGACATACGGATAATTCTTTGAATACCATTCAAGGCTCATCATTAAAAATAATGCCAAACTTGGAATCCAATTCCTTCGAATTTATAATGACTTCTCCTCCATATTGCAATCGATATGATTATACCAGAACGTATGCGCTTGAATTGGTATTTTCAGGATATGATGATAAAGCCGTTAAAAACCTTCGCCAAACAATGCTTTCTTGTACGGTAGAGAACAAAGAAAAACATGAGGCTATAAAGACAGTTTACCAAAATCTAAGTCGGTTTTCGGATTTTCAAGAAGTAGTCTCAGTATATAATTCTTGTGGCGCAATGCAAGAAGTAAATGATGTGTTAGAGCAACTAAACAGCAGAAAATTATTGAATAATTCAAATATTCCACGGATGGTTAAAAATTACTTTTTTGAAATGGCGTTCATTATTTTTGAGATGCAGAGAGTTTTGAAGCATAACGGCTTTGTGGTAATGGTGAATGATAATGTTCAATATGGCGGCGAAGAAGTGCCGGTTGATTTAATCCTCTCTGATTTTGCGGAATCATTCGGCTTAACGATTAGAAAAATTTGGACCCTGCCGGTGGGCAAAGGAAATAGCAGTCAGCAAATGGGACATCATGGCCGAACCGAATTGCGAAAGTGCGTTTATGTGTGGGAGAAGGTTTAAATGCCGAAAAAGCAAAAGGATTTATTGCTAATTGAAGCGCATAAAATAAACTATCGCTTAAGATCAACATTCTTTTATCGCCGATTACACGAATACCATACCTTTGAATTTCCGGCAATTATCAAAGCACTTATTCCGCATTCGGATAATTTTAATTGGAATGATTATCCAAAATGGGGCATTGCACACTCAGCTTTTGAGGTGATTGAGAAAAGTGATTTGGCGTTGATTCAAGTATTTTCACATCCAAGATTGCTTCGCGAAAATCCCAAGCTGGTTGCGTACTACCGTAATGTTGCGGTTCTTTCACAAAAGGCAATAAAATATTTGATTCAGATCGATCCCCGTAAATATGAAGATGGAACCAAAGCCAAATTATCCGAGAGTTATGCTTTAGCGTTCTCCAAGCTATTCAACGAATATATTTCTTTGATTATTGAAAGTGCATTTGAGAAAATCGAAGAAATAGAATTGCTCGGAATATTATTCGCTTCAACCGGCTCTCAAATTGATGGCTCCTGGCGCAATGCAATCGGTGAGGAAGCGGAACAAGCTGTTCAGAGGCTTTTGGTTCAGGAGGCTATCAGAAGAAAACTGTTCCATGCCTTCATCAAAAAGGATGATAATTCGATTGTCACATTGCAGGATAAGAAAAGCGAAAAGCTGTTAAAAAATATCAAGAAATGTAAAGGAATGATGCTCTCGAATCAGAGATCAGTTTTATTTTCCAGCGAACCGGACATTTCTATCCTTGATAAGAATGGAGAAACACTTTTAGTCATAGAAGTTAAGGGCGGAACAGATCCGGCAGGTGCGCTCGAAAGGTATGGCGCCGCAAAAAAATCATTAGAAGAATCCAAACGGCAAAACAAAAAGGTTAAAACTTGTATTGTCGCCTCCTGTATTACCACTGAAGTAAAAGTTAGAATGAAAAGAGACCGCGCGATTTCGAAGTATATCAACCTTACGGAAGTAATGACAAGGCCAAACAGTAAAGAGAACTTTTTCAAATATGTCTTTAATATTATTGAGGGATAAGTTTATGATGTTGACATTTACACTCCTGTAATAAATTCTAATTTCGCCAAGTTTATGAATCTAAAATTCAAAATAACCATTTCCAAACAAACAGCCCCAATCGTTGCCATTGATAATTTTGAAATCGCAGCGAATAAAATTACTTTTTTGTTTGGCGAGTCCGGCATCGGGAAGTCGATTTTTTCCAAAGCAGTTTACGGATTACTGGACCCGGCAGTGTTGAATATTCAAATCAATGATGAAGCATATTCGACATACCTGGAGAAACCGCAAACAAAGCTCATTCGTAAAAATGGATTTTTTGTGTTTCAGGAACCTTCCACACACTTAAACCCGCTAATCAAACTTTCCAAGCAGTTGAAAGAAGGCAGCCTGGGTGGATCGTTAGATCAACAGAAAATTTTGCACCATTTGTGGGAAACCAATCAAGACAACGCAATCCGCAAAATTCTGGAAGTATATCCCAAACCGCATCGTCCCAGCGGCGGGGAAAAACAGCGCATTTTGCTGGCGATGGCATTCAAAAAAATCAACTTATTGTTGGCGAAGAAAAATCCACCGGCAGAACAGTTGTTCGTTTTCGATGAGCCAACCGGCAGCCTCGATAATAATTTTCGCAATCTTTTCCTGCAATTACTGTTCGAAAAATTCCGAACATTTCCCTTCACCACATTGTTGATTACGCATGATTATTCCATCATCAGCGAAATTTATGAAAATCATAAATCGCTGAAAAAAGATATTGATTTTAAAGAACTTACGTTGATCGATAGAAAACTCGAATTACAAAAATTTGCCCCGCAAGCCTATCTCGATTGGCTAAAAACGGAAGCCGCAAAACCGGTGAAGCACCGTGCTGCAAAATACTCGAAACCAGTATTGAAAATTGCCGGTGGTTACGAAGTGTTTGGCAAGCGAATGATTATTTCCAGGGATGGTTCAAGGAAAGATTACGGGGAACTGCAAATTAATTCCGGAGAAATGGTTTATGTAAAAGCCGCCAGTGGTGCCGGAAAAACGACACTGGCTAAAATTATAATGGGATTGCAAGATTGCCGGCAATTGCGACTTTCTATTGCAGAGCAACATTTTACGGAAGAGACGCCAAAAACGGCCTGGCGAAAATTTGTTTGGGGTAAAACAGCCGGGATGGTATTTCAACACGCTGATGAGGCGCTAAATTTAAAGGCCACTGTAAAAGAAGTGTTTGGCGGCCTGCCAACCGGATCGAAAATGTCGCCGCAGTTTATTACAAATTTGCTTGCTGAATTATTCGATTTTGAGATTACCGAACATTTTTTGAATAAAAAAGTTACCCTGCTTAGCGGCGGCCAAAAACAGCGCCTAAATTTGCTTCGCACCCTGGCGCTCGATACCGATTTAATTATCATGGATGAGCCGCTAAACGGTTTGGATTTTCTCAGTATCAAAAAAGTGATCGGGATGATCCGGGAAAAGCAGCAGCAAGGAAAAGCGATTTTGATGATCTCGCATAATGAGGAAATCTTTGATGCGATTGTTTCGCCAGGGAATGTTTATTACCTCGTTAATGATTGATATGTTTGAGTGTTCTGGTGTTAAAGTGTTCGAGTAATAAACTTGCCCTAACCCCGAAGGGTCATAAATGCGTTAACCTTAGCGTTTTTTGTGGAGAAAAGAGTAAAAATTCCCCGCCTTAGAAAGGAGGGGACAGGTTTTCGATGCGTTTAGCGAGAAAATCAGGGGTGGTTGAAAGCGCTGACCTTGTGCAACCACCCCTGCATCGCTTGCTAGACGCTTCACGATGCTTTCCCCTCCTTTCTAAGGC
>CAXHHS010000302.1:0-7717 GCA_964015645.1 uncultured bacterium | reverse complement strand
CTTACCACCACACGATTTGCCGACTTGCTGGAGATTGGCACGCAAGCGCGCCCGGAATTATTCAAATGGAAAATCGAAAAGCCGGCGATGCTTTACCGGGAAGTGGTTGAACTGGATGAGCGAATTGGCGCCCGGGGCAATGTTTTAAAAGAGCTATCGAAAACCGCCGTTACAAAAGCACTCAAGCCACTACTCGAAAAAAACATTCACTCCGTTGCGATTTGTTTGCTAAATGCGGTTTGGAATCCGCTGCACGAACAATTAACAGCGAAAATTGCCCGGCAGTTGGGCTTTTCGCAAGTATCAGTTTCTACTGAAATTACGCCGACGATTAAGTTGCTGGACCGCGGCGATACGACGGTTGTGGATGCTTATCTTTCGCCGGTTATTCGCAAATATATCGCCAGCATTCGCGGCAGCATTCCTACCGCAAATTTAAAATTGATGACCTCCTCCGGCGGATTGGTAGATGCGGCCCGCTTTGTCGGTAAAGACAGTATTTTAAGCGGCCCGGCTGGCGGTGTGGCCGGATTTGCCGAGGCCGCTCAACGCGCCGGATTTACGAAAGCGATTGGCTTCGACATGGGCGGAACCTCCACCGATGTCAGCCGTTTTGATGGCGAATTTGAATATCAATTTTCCACGGAAAAAGCCGGCGTACGCATTGTTGCCCCGATGTACGCTATCGAAACGGTGGCAGCCGGGGGCGGTTCAATTTGCTGCTATAATCAACAACGGTTGCTGGTCGGCCCGGAAAGTGCCGGCGCAAATCCCGGCCCGGCCTGCTACGGTCGCGGCGGTCCGCTAACGATGACCGACATCAACCTCTTTAACGGTAAAGTTGATGAAAGCTATTTTCCCTTTCCGCTCGATAAAAATATCGTGATGGAAAGGCTAACGGAAATCGCTCGCCAGATTCAGAGTACCGAAAATCGTAATTTGACAATCGTAGAAATTGCCGATGGCTTTACACAAGTCGCCAACCTCAAAATGGCTGCGGCCATTAAGCGAATCAGCACTGCTAAAGGCTACGATCCCGGCGAATACATTTTGGTTTCGTTTGGCGGGGCCGGTTCGCAGCACGCTTGCGCCATTGCCCGGCAACTTGGTATCCGAAAAATTTTACTGCACCCGTTAGCCGTTATTCTCAGTGCTTATGGTATTGGCGTCGCTAATTTCCGGCGATTTGCCGATCAAACGGTTTTGAAACGACTCGCTAAAAAAAACCTCAAAGCGCTGGAAAATGAATTCCAGGCGATTGAAAAACGGTTAAGAAAGGATATTTTAGCCGAAGGCGTTCCTGCACATCAAATTCGCCAACCGTTGCGTTATTTTGATTTGCGCTATTTTGGCGAAGCCTCTTCGATAACCGTTCGCCAATCGGCGAATAACGATCTCGCTAAAACATTCGAAGAACTGCACCGGCAACTCTACGGCTACATCCACCAAAACCGCGATATCGAAATTGCCGCCATCCACGTCGAGATCATCGGCGAAACCGCAAATCCGGATTTTCAAATTCAACAGCCCCTGGATCATCTCGCTGAGCCAATTCCCCCTTTAAAGGGGGCCAGGGGGATGTCACATACTAAGCCTTCAAAAACCGCCACCGTCTTCTTTAACGCCCAACCCCATAAAACATCTTTCTTCCGGCGCAACCACCTTCCCCCCGGTAACCAACTCAACGGCCCGGCCATCATCAGCGAGGAATTTTCCACCATTGTTGTTGATCCGAGATGGTCGGCGAGAATGATAGAAAATGGGGACATCATATTGTCGGATACGCTTGAAGAAAACGACCGGAAAAATACCGGGGCAGAATTGCAACCGCAAAGCCGCTCCAAATCCCCGATGACGCAAGATTTCGTTTTAAAGCGAGGTGTATCCAGCGAATCAACCGAACGCGATCCCATACGCCTGGAATTGTTTAACAACCATTTTACCCATATCGCTACACAGATGGGCATCACTCTACAAAAAACCGCGCTCTCCACCAACGTAAAAGAACGGCTAGATTTTAGCTGCGCCATTTTGGATGCTGAAGGCGATTTGGTCGTCAACGCGCCACACATTCCGGTGCATTTGGGCGCAATGAGCGAGGCGGTAAAAGGATTGCTCGAAACCGTTCCCGATATTCAACCCGGTGATGTTTTTCTCTCCAATGATCCTAACATCGGTGGCTCTCATTTGCCGGATCTAACGGTGATAACGCCGGTATTCGATACGTTCGGCAAAACGTTACGTTTTTTTTCCGCCTCGCGCGCGCATCATGCCGAGATTGGCGGCGTTCGCCCCGGCTCCGCGTTTCCCTTTGCGAAAAATCTCGCAGAAGAAGGCGTTATTTTCCAAAATCTGAAAATTGTAAAAAAGGGCGAGTTTCTGGAAAAGATTCTATGGGATGCGCTTACCAATTGCCCCTTTCCCTCGCGCGCGCCACAAGAAAATATTGCCGACGTTCGCGCTGCCATCGCTGCTAACAACACCGGTAGCCGGGAATTGCAAAGATTAATCGAACACTATTCCTGGCCGGTTGCCAATGTTTATATGAAACACATTCGCGATGCTGCGGAAGAAAAAGTGCGTGCTGCCCTGGCAAAATTCACTCAAAAAGAATTTCGATTCGAAGATGCCATGGACAATGGTGCGCTAATTCGAGTGGTATTAAAAATTATTGGCGATGAGTTGTGCATCGATTTCAGCAATTCTGCCCCGGTCAATAAAAACAATAGCTTAAATGCCAATCGCGCCGTCGTGCAAAGCGCAATCATGTACTGCTTGCGCTGCTTGATTGACGAAGACATTCCCCTGAATTCCGGTGTGTTAGCGCCGGTTAGACTAATTTTACCGGAAGGCATGCTCAATCCTCCACAGCATGCCGATCCGCAAAAACGGGCAGCGGTGTTTGGTGGGAATGTGGAAGTTTCCCAGCGGATCGTCGATGTAATATTTGGCGCATTGGGCATCATCGCCGCCGGGCAGGGAACGATGAACAATTTTATTTTCGGCAACGAGCGGTTTGGTTATTACGAAACGATCTGCGGTGGCAGCGGCGCCGGGCCGGGATTCGCGGGCGCTTCTGCCGTTCACGTCCACATGACCAACACACGTCTGACCGACGTGGAAATTTTGGAAAAGCACTACCCGGTGCGCGTCAATCGTTTTCAAATACGCCGGAATTCCGGCGGCAAGGGAAAATGGAGCGGCGGCAACGGCATTATTCGGGAAGTCGAATTTTTAGAGCCGGTCGAAATTTCCCTGCTTACCCAGCGCCGCACCAAAGCGCCCTTCGGTTTAGCGGGCGGCGAAGCGGGAAAAGCAGGAAGAAATTTGCTATATCGCGCCGGGGCAACTTCGCCGGAAGAGCTTTCTTCTTTGGCACAAATTAAAGTGCAGAAAGGCGATGTTATTGTTATT
Source organism: uncultured bacterium (assembly GCA_964015645.1). Taxonomy (GTDB): domain Bacteria; phylum Calditrichota; class Calditrichia; order RBG-13-44-9; family J075; genus CAXHHS01. The sequence goes on along the minus strand of CAXHHS010000302.1, from coordinate 4,303 downwards.
TGCACGCCAGGAGGCGCAGGATTTGGGAAGTGGGAAGGGTAAAGGAATAAAGGTCAAGGATCAAAGGAATCGAATTGGTTTTTCTCAAAGAGCAATCTTTTGTTTTATAAGCTCACTGACGAGTTGTTTAGCTGATTTTTGCTGTTTTTTTGCATAAGCGCGTAAAGCGATAAAGCTTTCTTCATCCACCTCGATTTGGAAATGACGCCTTTTGATATCGATATTGAATTCCATAGGTTCCAGGTATTCCTGGTAATCTGTAATACTATGGGTATCCCAAAATTCGCCAGCTTCTTCTTCCGATGAAAATTCATCTGGTAATGGATCAATTTTCTTATTTATGTTTGTCATAATATTTCCTTTCAGTTAAAGTCATATCACGCGCTGAAACAGGTAGAACAATGTTATGTTTCTTCTTTATAAAAAAGACAATCAAATAACGCCCATTGGCGATCTGTGTTTGTGCAGAATAGATATCTTCTCCGCTTTTCAAGTGTGTTTGGGTGTTGTTCCAATAGTGTTTTATCACAATTTACCTTCATACAAAATAACCAGGATTCCCGTCGGGTCTTCGAAATACAAATACGTGCTCCCCCAGGGTCGTTTCTTTGGGCCGCGGAAATTCACTTTGCCGCGCAGCTTTTTCACAATTGCAGCAAGGCTATCAACACGAAATTGCAGGCTGAGTCCTTCGTAGGTCTTTGGGGTTTCGATATAGGCAAGCTCCAGAAAGGCCTCGCCCTGTATCGAAGAGCCAAGCCCTAATATCGCTCCATTCTCACCCCATAGTTCTAACACCGTCATCCCAACATATTTAGTATAGAATGTGATGCTTTCCTGGATAAACGGTGTTTCGATGCGTGTTTTTAATCCGGTCATGGGAAAATTTCTCCGTCAGTGATATTTGCAATTTTACCAATGCAACGGTGGATTTCAGGGTGATGGCGGTATTGTAGGGACGAAGCACCGTTCAAACATTTCGGCCATACAGGCGAAAGGTTAAATTCAAGCGATCTTCACGGCAATTCTCATCATATAGCAGGCTGTGTTCGTAATTATCCTGGCATCCTTCTCCCATAAACAATAAGCTGCCAGAGGCAAGTTTGATTGTTAAACTATCGAAAGGATCGGATATACTACGAAAAGCGAATTCTCTTTCGGAGCCGAGGCTTAACGACGCGATTGTAGATGTAGAACCATAAGCAGGAAGATCCCGGTGAAATCCCATACCCTCGGAGCCATCCCGGTAATATATACACCGGGCGACTCGAAAGTGAATACCAAGCTCATCTTCGATTCGATCACGCACCCGGGCTAATGATTCGGGCCAGGGCGACCTACCACCCCATACTTCGGGAAGCGCCTCGAAAGAAGTGAGTTCCGCATCGGCAAACATGTAAGCCCCCGTCTCAGTGATATGCTCTCTGCCATCCGCCATTTTGACAATTTTGTTGGTAACATCGAAATTGGAGAGAAGCTCCTCAAAAAGGGCTTGTGCTTCATCTGCCTTTAAGAAATCAGCGCGATAGGACGCCTCACAGTTTAGTGGGAGTGGTTTCATTGGTTGATATCCCTTGCAAAATTAAATATTTAGATGTTTTTTCCGAAGTTTCGAAATATAAAAACAAACCATAACGATTGCATCCGGCCTATTAGGCAATCCCGAATGAGTCGGGTGCGTTGCACGTTCGCTAATGGCGTCGTATATCTAAAAAAATATCAATTTACACCGGCAACGTTATTACAACTTCTGTGCCATTGCCTTCGGTGCTATTTAGTTTGATATCGCCATTATGCTCCTGAATAATCCGGTAGCTGGTGGAAAGCCCCGTACCCATTTTTACCCGTTTATTATCTGTCCGAAAACCGACATCAAATATATCTTTTAGCACATTGGGCGGAATGCCGCTTCCGGTATCAGCAAAAGCAACCCGGATGTTCTGATTGTTAACCGCGGTGGAAATGGTGATTTTTCCTTCCCCATCAATGGCTTGAATGGCATTTTGCAACACATTCATAAACACCTGGTTTAAACGGCCTGGCGCGCAGTTTATTTGCGGGAGATCGACATACTGTTTTTCTACCGTAATGCGGTCGCGCAATTGGTGCTCTAAAAGTGTTAGGGTGCTTTCAATGCCGTCCTGGATGTTGGCGCGCTGGTAAACGGATTCATCCAAACGAGCAAAGTTTTTTAAGCTCAGCACAATTTTAGCAATTCGTTTACCGGCGATTTCCGTAACCCCGGTGTTATCTTTCAATATTTTCAATGATTTGGAAAACGGCTTGCTGCCTCGCAACTCATCTAATGAAATACTACCATCCACACTGGATTGGATTTTGAGAATACAGCGCCCGCTAACATCCGCTGCGCTATTAATCGCGCCAATAGGATTATTTATTTCGTGAGCAACGCCAGCTACCAGGTTTCCCAGCGCGGCCATTTTTCCTTTCAGCAATAGCTGATCCTGGGTTTCGCTAAGCTCCTTTAGCGCGCGTTCAAGGTCACCGAGGGTTTTTTCTAACGCCTGGTTCTTTTGCTGCAAATCTTTGGTTCGCTCATCCACTTTTTTTTCCAATTCGGCGGCATAATTTTGAAGCTGCTTTTCGGCGGATTTTACCGATTGCACCATGTTGTTAAACGACTCCGCCAGGTACCCGATTTCATCATCATTTTTAACCGGTACGGCTGCGGTATAATCTCCGGCATTCACTTTTTTAACGCCGGCCAGCAGCGCTTTAAGGGGGCGGACAAGAGAGGAGCGAAAGTATAAGGGGAAAATCAATAAAATTAAGATAGTGCTGGAGATAATTAAACCAGCCATTAGCAGGGCATATTTATGGATGTGGCGACGAAAGGTTAGGTAATTGTAAACGACACAAATTAAATCGCCATCCGCTACGGTATAAAAAACAGAATTTTTTAACATATCCGGTATCATTACGAATGTCCCGGCGATGTTTCCGGCGCCATATTGCTGTGTCAACGCCAAATAGGTTTGTTGAGTGGTTTGATTGATTTGTCGTAACTTTATCGCCTCCGGGTTGTTATTCGGCGTTTCGCTTAGCGATTGAAGCAACTTTCCGGTAAATGTTTGCGCAATATGCTGAGAGTAAAATTGTTTGCTAAATCCCATTTCATTAATATCGCCGCCGCGGTCATATAATGTTGTATAAGAAGGGTTTAGTGTATCATTGGCCAGAGCATATCGATTGACATAAAGAACTTTTTCCGGTAAATCCGAAAAATCAATATCCCGGGCGGAATCCCGAAATAGTGCAATCGTGCGTTTGCGATTTTCATAATATTCATCTTCGAACGATGTTAGCGTAACAAAACTAACCCGGCTTAATACCAACAGCATGGCGGTAATCGTAAGGGCAATCATTTTAGTGGAAAAGCTCGAAGGTTCCGGGCCGTTATCCAGGTACACCCATACAAAACCGAATAAATACAACAAGCTAAGAACATCGCGGATGTGAATAAACGCCTCCCCGGTAAGAACACCGGCGCTTTCGGCAAAAATAGACAGCGGTATAAGCGTGCCTAAACACATCAGCAGAGCGAATGCACATAAGGCGCGGGCTTCTTTGCCTTTTGGGCGCAGCAATTTTTGGCAATCGGACTTGAGAACGGCCATCCAATATTGAACCGGGTTTTGTTTACGGATATTCGGGGCTGTTGCCAGCAGCTTATCCAAAGCAGTGTTTTTATTTTGGGCAAACCGGATCGTTTTTCGGAATAAAAGAATTTCACTCCAGATAAAAAAAACTGAAATCACAATACTGTTTACTAAAAATTCGTTTGCATCAATGGTGTTGCTTTTGATAATGTAATACGCTGCGTTTACAATTGCGTACAGCAGCGCAATAAAAGTGATAGTGCCAATAATCCGCGACTCCCGCGGGTAAATATTGCGAGGAAAGTGATAGGCAAATTGAGTATGCCCAACCACGGTTAACATGGCAATGGGCACCAGGGTATAAGATGCCAGTTGAGCAAATTTCCCTGTGACACTGTATTGTACAAAAAAAACAAAAAGAATACCGCCCAGCGCCGCCAATGCAAGCGCCAAATACAGCGTCGATTTGGATTTTCCTTTCCCCCGGAGAAGCTGGATAACAATTAACAGGGTTAAAAGAAAATTTGTAAGGTTGGTGATGGATGGTTTGGTTAGAAGAATAAATTCCATAGCGCTGCCTGTTTAAAATAAAAAATCGAATTCATTAAACGCACTCAGTTTACACGATAATGAAGGTCTGTCTCTTATACACATCTGACGCTGCCGACGAGCTTCTTGGTGTA
>CAXHHS010000301.1:0-7726 GCA_964015645.1 uncultured bacterium | reverse complement strand
AAAAAGAGGAGCAGCGTTTTTCCCAAAACACTACTCCCGATGGAGGCCGCGCCTCTCGTTTCTTTAATGATAAAAAAAGGCGTACTATTCGCTCATCTCATCGATGAGCGGTGTTATTTGATTAACAACAGCTTCAACACCTGTTTTTTAGACGCTGTGCTGACTATAAAAAAATACGTTCCACTGGCCACCGCCGCACCAGACTCGTTTTGGCCATTCCAGGTAAATTGATACTCCCGAGACGCACCGGTAGTTTCCGGTTGAAAGCTGCGAACTACCTGGCCAAGCACATTGAAAATTCGAAACTGAATAGTTGCATTCCCGGAAACAAATTTCTGGGATAATTTTACCCGGATCGTTGTTTCTGAATTGAAAGGGTTAGGATAAGCGATAAACAAACTATCGCTTTCTGCCGGTGTTTCGCTGTCTTCGATGCCTACCAGATCGGTTTCGTCGTAACAATCATCGCAGGGAATAATCGTAGAATCGTTTGGTTCCAGCGCTAAAAATGCCGTGTATAACGATAACACTCGTTCACTCAAACTCAAGTCGATTATTTCATCGATTATGCTATTGGTTTGCGGTTCTAGCTCCAATTCTTTTATGTAGTTACCGGCCCAAATTTCTTCCGACAGCGTATCGGCGGCGGACACGGTGTTTGCAGATATTTCAAAGGAGTTAAAAAACGGCTGGTTGTTGTAGATCCCGGACGCCTCGATATGAAACGGAAACGATCCGAAATATTTACCAATTTGCAGAATCGGGCGGTCGAGGTAAACGGCCTGGTTTTGTGGCGTCAAATTAAAGCGGCCAAAACAAAAACCGTCTTCCAGGGTGGTATAGAGGTCGAAAGAATTGATAAATCCGCTCAGCGATTGAAAGAGTTCTAACAAATTTTGCGAAAATGAATTTCCCGATGCATTGCGATAATTGCCGTGGGTTATTCGGGAAATGTTATCATAAAAGTACTCATTGCCGCGATAAGATCGCCCGCCGAAGTGGTAGTACTGGATATTTCGCTCCAAAAAATCCACCACATGGATGGGAAAAACGGAGTCCATGGTTTCCAGTAAATCATCAATCAGGGAATTGGCAACGGTATAATTGCCGATATGGTCAGAATTGGAAATGAGCATTATACTGCCCCGGTTGCCATTGGTTTGAATAAAATCAATGCCGTTTTGCAGCAATGCAGGCAGGTTGCTATAGTCGGCTAACGGTTCCGAGCCGGCATTATAAAAAGCATCTTCAATACCAGCGGAATCCCCGGCAAACCAATGCTCACCGGCGCGAATAATATTTAAATTCGAAAAAATAATATTGAAAGAATCGCTGGCGGTAAATTGTTGGTGTAATGTAGATTTAAAAGTAGCAATAACCTCATTTGCGTTTAGATTGCTTTTTGAAGCGTCATAGTCGAATAAGAAAGCGACTTTTTGGGTTGCAGATTGATCGAGTGCTTGCGATGGCAAAAAGGCCAGTTGATAGAATCCTTCACCCCCCAAATCGAGCGCATTGACATATACACCGTTCAATAGTGGGGAATCCAGGGCAATGTGTAGATCGGCGTTTATCGCTTCAGCAGGAATATTCGCCTGGAAATATTCTCCCAATGCTTCATCCTGGAGCGGGCTAAACGGAATATCCGAGAATTCATTTAATCGCGGGTTTACCCATCCGTTCTTCAGCCAGTAAAGCAAGTGAAATGTGCTAAGTGGATTTTTTGAAGTTCGTAGCAAATTAACAGGGAGCGCCGCGGTTACCGACTCGGAAAGCCAATGGGTTGGAACAAGATATGTCAGCTTAATTTTCCGGGTATCATCACCGGCCATCGGATATACACGCAATTCGTATTGCGTTTGGCTGCGTTTAAAAAGAATCGCCGGATCTCTTCGGCGGTCAACAATATCTTCATAGATTTCCGAGGCAGACCATTTGTCTAATATTTTTGCCCGCATAATGTCTTCGCCGACCCACAGCCAGAGATCGTTCACAATGGCGTTTTCCGGCAGGTTGAAGAAAAATTGCACTTCCATCAAATCATTGGCATTAAACCCTAAATCGCGAGCGGAAAATGTGAGGTAAAGACCGAATTCCATGTAGATCCCCTGGGGGCGAACGGAAATTACCGCTTCTTCAATGGTGCCACGTCCATCCCGCCAGGGGTTTTGTGGATCTTCTACCCAAAGCCGGTTATACCCAAAAACAATATTACTGATTAAAAAACCGATCCAAAACAAACTATAAACGAATGACCTCATGATCACCCTCCATCTTATAGATTAGTATAAAATGAAGCAGCAAGCGGCAAAGTGGGGTGTTGGGTTGCCTTGTTGTGCCGCCGGCTGCTTCGCTATTTATTTGGAGAATCTTTTAAATAATAGATGGGAAGGTGATGAAAATGGCATCTTCATAATCTCCCCGGGTTTTTTAAGTGATACATTCCTCCGATTACCCATTAACTCCGCAGGGTACGGAAGATGCCCGAGGTATCATTCGCTTACATTATCGACAGTAATAAAATGCTCTTGTATTACTGCGGATTTTGATGTCATAGAATTATATAGTTGCCCCTAAAAAGAAAATCAATTACCCACGCTATCTTTATTCTCAACTTTTATGCCAAAGTAGAATCAAGAAACTGTATTTGTATAACTTGTTGTTTTAATTGATCTTGTCGTAAAGTGAGTTTTTGAAGATTGCGCCTAAAGCGAATTTTGTTATGCAGTGTGTGCGCGGTAAAGCGCATGATATGCGCAGAAAGAGTTAAACACTTTCTTAAAACCGGTAATTCAAAATCGTGATACATAGCATGAATTTTCCTTCGAATTGTAATTAGTCTGAGATTCTGATAAAAATAATCTAATAGCGTGGAGAGGCTATGAAAAAGTCGATTGTATTATGTTTCTTGAGCATTCCGATTTTATTGTTTGGCCAAATAACGGTACATGGAAAACTAACTCAAAGTGCCCGCTGGTCAGGCACTGTAATTGTTAAAGGAGATGTTATTGTTCCGCCGGGTGTCATGTTAATGATCGATGCCGGAACAAAAATTATTATTGATGCAAAATCCGACACAACCGGATCGGGAAAAGATTCTGAGCACATTGAGTTTATTGTTTTGGGACAGATGATTGCAGAAGGCACACCGGATGCCGGAAGAATTGTCTTTACCTCTAATTCCGTAGAGCCGCGACTACATGATTGGTATGGCATCATTTTTAAAAACCGGGTTACGGCATCTACTTTAAAATATTGTGTGATCGAATATGCCAATAAAGGGATTTCTTGCCTTGCCAGCGCCCCGCTAATCGAAAATTGCGAAATCCGGTACAATCAATATGCCGGAATAAATTGCGATGTCCGCTCGCAGCCGTATATCCGTAACACCACATTTTACGGAAACGATTTTGCCGGTATCGTCTGCGAATTAGCTGCGGCGCCGGTAATTGAAAAGTGTACAATTAGCCAAAACGAGAATGGGGTGGTGATTTCGAAAAAATCGCAACCGGATTTAGGCCGGGAATTTCCGGCAGAAGGGCAATCCGTTGGCGAGAATTTTATCCTAAATAATTTTGAATACAATATATACAATTATTCTGTCAACACCATTTATGCCCAAAACAATTTATGGAATACGATCAATGAAGCAGAAATTCAGGCAACCATTTTTGACCGCACTAACAATGTTGCAAAAGGTGAAGTTTTATTTACATCATTGATCGATATAAAACTATTTCAACCGGCATTATTAGCGCAAGCGGACGAACAAAATGATTTGCAAGATGCTCCTTCACCGGCTCCCAAACGCACTCGAACTAAACAGCCAACAGCTTCCCGGGATATTGTAAAATTAACCCCTGTCAAAGATAAGGGTGAAAAAGCCGTTGCTCCCCAAAAAACACCGGCGAAGGAACCCGAAAAAAAAGCGCCTGAAATAGATCAAAAAGTTGTTGTTTCGCAAAAAACACCGGCGGCAGAACCCCGGATTCAGAAAGCTGAACCAAAATCCAATGACACTGAATATATTGCTTCATTGGCCGGAAGCGCAGCCACTATTCCCACCACTTCCGAACAAAATAATACAATAGAGCCGGAACCCTCTTTGCCGATCACATTAGACAACTCAATCGAAAGCCAAGAAGAAGCAAGCGTTGAAAAAGTGGTAGAAGAAACAAAACCTGCGATTATCGAGCCGGTAATTGAGCGATTGCTGGATCGAGGCAAAAGAGATTACATCCGGCGTGTAAATGCAAAATACCCTGATACGTATCGCAAATTTAAAAACGATGGAAAAGTGTTGTTAGAGGTTTTTGTCGGTAAAGATGGGCGGGTGGAAAATTATCGCGTTTTAAAAAGCGATGGCGATTTGTTTACCTCGTCGGCAATCGATGCCTTGAAACAATTCCGCTACAAACCGGGCACTTACCAGGGGAAACCGGTGCGGTTTAAGATTGTAGAGCCGTTTGTGTTTAAGTATTATGATTAGGCAATACTTAATTTTTGTTTGCCACAGAGACACAGAGCACGCAAAGTATTGAAAATAAATAAATTACAAGCCTCCGTGACCCTTGCGGCTCTGTGGCCAAAAGTTAACGAGTTATTTTTTTGCTGATCCATAGTTACCTTATTTCAACACCTCCGAAATATACGCATTCACCTCCTCCTCCAAAATTGGCAGCGTTACCGAACCGTTACGCAAAATCACATCGTGGAATTCGCGGATGTTGAATTTCTCCTGTAATTTTTCTTCTGCCAATCGCCGCAATTCTTTTATCTTTAATTCCCCGATTTTATAGGAAAGCGCCTGTCCCGGCCAGGAAATATAGCGGTCGGTTTCCGTGCGTACCTCATGGAGGGACAGCGCAGTGTTGGCTGCCATGTAGTCCATTACTTGCTGGCGAGTCCATCCCATTGCATGGATGCCGGTATCGACAACCAGGCGGCAGGCGCGCCACATTTCGTAGGTCAGGCGGCCAAAGTTGCTATACGGGTCGGTATAAAATCCGGCTTCCAATCCTAACCATTCGCTGTACAATCCCCAACCCTCGCCAAATGCAGAGATATAGGAATATTTTCGAAACAGCGGTTGATCTTCAATTTCCATTTCCTGTGACAGAGAAATTTGCAGATGATGTCCCGGAACTGCTTCGTGGAGCGACAATGCCTCCATTGCATACAAAGGGCGGTTTTCCAGCGAATAGGTATTTACCCAATAATACCCCGGCCTGGTGCTACCGGGCCGGGTGCCGACGTAACGCCCGGCAGTGTATTTGGGCGCCAGGTGGTCGGGAACCGGTTCCACGCCGTAGGGGGTGCGGGGCAGCGTTTTAAATAACGACGGAAGTTTACCGTCCATTTTTTTGCAGATGAAGGCAGCGGTCATCAAAAGCTCTTGCGGCGTTTTGGGGTAAAACTGCGGATCGCTGCGCAAAAATTTTAGGAACGCCGTAAAATCCCCTTCAAACTCAACTTCTTTAACAATTTCTGCCATTTCCGAGCGAATACGCTTTACTTCCTGCAATCCCAATTGGTGAATTTCTTCCACTGAAATATCTAACGTCGTAAAATACCGAACGCGTTGATCGTAATATGCTTTTCCGTCTGGCAATTCAAATGCGCCAAGCGTTTCCCGGGCGTTAGGGATATATTCGACCATCATAAAATCCAGGAATTGTTGATAGCCGGGAACCACCGCCTCCATAATTGCCGCTTTGCCGGCCTTTCGCAGCCGCTTTTGCTCACCTTCTGGAACGGTGATGGGAAAGTCTTTAAACGGGGAATAAAAAACGCTGTTTTCGGGATTATCGACAACGTGCGATTGGATGGTCACTTCGTAGCCGTCTAAAATAACCCTCGCCAGCGTGCGGCCCTCTCTTAGCCCTGCTTTCATCAGCAGAATATGTTCATCCACAAATTTGGGAAATGCTTGCAGGCGTTTGATGTAGTTTCCATAATCCTCCACCGTTGCCAGCGGCACTTGATTCGGCAGGCTGGCAAAGTAGATATGAAATCCGCCATCGACTGTCAGGGGAATTTGGTAGGCTTTAAACTCAAAATTTTTGATGTTATCCCAAAGCTGCCGGTCAAAAAGATCGTAATTAATGCGGTCATCCCGCGTTAACTGCGCGCGGTCGATTTTGTTTAGCCGCTCTCGCATCTTTTTATAAAACTCGTAGCGTCGTTGTAAATCCGCCACCGTCATCGAGGCTAACCGGTCGTTAAAGCGATTATCGCCCACGCCGGTGGCAGAGAGAGGAAATTCCTGTAATTCGAATTCCCAGGTTTCATCAAAAATTTTGCGGAGCTCGGTTTTGGGGTTTTCCGAAGCAATAGTGATTAAAGAAAGGCTAAGGAAGCAAATTAGAATGGTTGAAGTTATTTTCATTAGAAATCTCCCGGGGTAGTACCGTTAACGTTTTGATTTATTCAGTAAAAGTGTTTAGATTTAATTATTTATCAAATTGAATATGGATGTTTAAGTTATGTATCGTTTTTATATTGAATACGAATTTAAGAGATGATAAAGGATTTTGAAAGATGTTCTAAAAGTCGGATTATTATTGAAAAATAATAGAGGGTTATTTATGAGCACTATTCAAAAACAAAACACAGATTTAAATAATGAAAAGATTGAAAATGTTCGAATAGGTTATCAAGTAGCAACTAATTTATGGAGTTCGCGAGCTGCAGAGCTCTGGTCTCAATTTAGCGCATTGGTGACGGCAAATAGTATTGTGCTTGCAGCCACAACACTTGCAATCAATAGCCCTAATCCACCCCAGATACTTTCGATTGGAATGCCGATTGTCGGATTAATCTTATGTACATTATGGTTTTTCATCCATAGTCGTGGTGCAGGTTATACTTACTATTGGGCACTTTGTGCGCGAGAATTAGAGGAGAAACATCTAAGTGAGTCATTGAACATGATTTCTAGGGGCGGCTCCCTTTCCCGAGGCAAGGAAATAGATTTTGAATTTAAGAATTCTACAATCCCTTTTCGTATGAGATTGATGGGACGCATGATACGTGTTGAGTCACTTGCCTACTTAGTAATCGCTGTCTTTAGCGCTATGTATTTGGGCTTGTTATTCGGTCTTTAATATCAAGTATTCTGATCTGTTTCAAAGGGAATCGTACGTACTTTAAATAATCCCCATTTCACAAACCTATATTTAATTCCAACTTATCTTTTTATATTTCGCCCAACTTAAAGCGGCTTAGAGATAAACTGTAATATATTTGAAATATGCAACAACTTAACTTAAACAGCAAAAACGAACTAACCTCAACGGCTGAAATAATTCGCATAAAATCTACGGATGACCTCGACCCCGTGCGCCAAAGAGAGAATTCCCAATATTTTACTCCCCTCCCAATTGCCGAATTCATGGCCGCTATGCCATCCTTCACACAAGGGAAAATAAGAATATTAGATCCTGGCGCAGGTACCGGAATACTTTCCGCATCGATCATCAATCAAATTACGAAGCGCAAACTTAAACCGGAACATATCCTGATTAAAGCAATTGAAACGGATTCCTCATTAATTCCACATTTAACAGATACACTTGAGCTTTGCAAACAAAAATGTAGTGAAATTGGCATTGAATGCGAATTCGAAATAGAATTGGGTGATTTTATCAAATTCGGTGTTGAAAATATCAGATCATATTCTAACCAGGTAAACCTATTTTCCAATGAAAATAGCTGTGAAAAATTC
>CAXHHS010000300.1:0-7727 GCA_964015645.1 uncultured bacterium | reverse complement strand
CCCACCTGTAAATAAATGCAGGGGGATTGGTGACCCGGTCTTTTTATCTATCTATATTTCAAATGTTTTAACAGAAAGAATTGAATATGGCGAAAAGTTACTATTTTCCAAAAATTATCAAACACATTTTTTCAGTACTCATCATTTATTTATGCGCTGGCGCTACGCTATTTGCCCAAAGCACTCCAATCGAGACCGGTTATCGTGATTTTCGATACGGCAGCGGCGTTATCAACACCCCAACGGCGGAGAAGCCGGAAAGCAAATTATGGTGGAACGACGGTCTTTGGTGGGCAACCATGTGGAACCCCGATGACCAGGAATATCAAATTTATCGCTTTAACGCCGGTTCGCAAAGTTGGGAAGAGACCGGAACCGCCATTGATAATCGCGATGAATCGTTAGGCGATGCCTTGTGGGATGGCTCGCGGTTGTATGTCGCCTCACATATTTTTTCCCAGGAAGGAAAGTCAACTTCCAGCGGAAATGCCGGGCGCTTGTATCGTTACACATATCACTCCAATTCGAAAACATATTCATTGGATTCCGGGTTTCCGGTTGTCATCAATGGCGCAAAATCCGAATCTTTGGTAATCACCAAAGACTCTGCCGGAAAATTATGGGCAGCCTGGATCGAAAGCAAAAAAGTGAAAATCAATTGCAGCGAAAGCAGCGACAGCGATTGGGGAAGCCCATTTAACCTGCCGGTGCAAGGCGGCAACACCAGCAGCGATGATGTCTGCTCCATCGTCGCGCTAAACGGGAAAATTGGTGTTTTGTGGAGCAACCAGGATCAGGACGCCGCCTATTTTGCCGTGCATAACGATGGCGATTCCCGAACCGATTGGCAAAACCGGGAAACGGCTTTGGGCGGGCAAAATAATCTTATCGACGATCACATAAACCTGGGAACCTGCGATGGGGACGGAAACCTGTCTGCCGTTGTAAAAACCAGTCTTACCGGTGGCAGCGATCCGAAAATTTACGTTTTAAAACGCACCCCTTCCGGCAACTGGTCCAAGCATGTGGCCGGAAGGGAAGATGACGGTCACACCCGTCCCATGGTTTTGGTTGATATTGACAATAATCAAGTGTATATGATTGCCAAGGGCAAAAATGGCGGGGAAGACGCCATCTACATGAAACGTGCCAGCACCGGCAATCTCGCGTTTCCGGGAGGAATGGGCGAGCCGCTTATTAGAAGTAATAGCGACGACGATATCAACAATCCCACATCGACAAAACAGTGCATTGATAATACCAGCGGCTTGCTGGTGCTCGCCAGTGATAAGGGCGCGAAATATTATTTCCACAACTACATCCAGCCGCTGGGCGAAGTTAGCAATTTGGCGCCATTTATAACCGCAATTCCGGACCAGGAAATGGGGGTAGGGGAGACGCTGGAAATTGAAATCTCCGCCGATGATCCCGATAATGATAATATTGATTTATCCGTCGACGGCCTTCCGGGCTTTGGTAATTTTGCAGACAATGGCAATGGCAGCGGCAGCATCACTTTTCAACCTGTAAATGGCGATGCCGGTGATTATTTAATCCGGGTAATCGCGGGCGATGATGGCAATCCGCCATTGGAAAGGTCGGAATCGTTTTTGCTGACGGTTAGCGCCGTAAACCATGCGCCGCAAATTACTGCTATCTCGGACACAATGCTGGAAGAAGGCCAATTGTTAGCGCTGTCTATTATCGCCTCCGATGAAGAAAATAATGACATCACGCTTTCTGCTGCAAATCTGCCATCATTTGGCAACTTAACCGATAATGGCAACGGCAGCGGCACGATCAATTTTGCTCCCGGTTTTAATGATGCCGGCGAATATAATACTATCGAAATCATCGCAACCGATAATGGCGAACCGCCGCTCAGTACGACCATCACGTTTAATTTAATGGTGAATAATGTAAATCGTGCGCCACTGCTTTCCGGTTTATCCGATTTGGCAATGAATGAAGATGAAACCCTGGAGTTCACCATTACGGCCAGCGACCCGGATAATGATGACCTCGTTTTTGCCGTCAACAATTTACCGGGTTTCGGCAGTTTTAATGCCGAAGGCAGCAATGGCAATTTTCAGTTTCAACCGGGTTTTTCTGATGCCGGTGTATATGAAAATATTGAAATCATTTTATCCGATACCGGCAGCCCGGCGCTTTCCGATACGGCAATGCTTGCGATCATCGTAAATAATGTCAATCAAGCACCGGTTATCGCAACAATTTCCCACCAGCAAGTTCAGGAGAGGGATACTTTGCAAGTTGATGTTTTTGCTGAAGATATGGACGGCGATACAATTGAGCTATCTGCAGAAAATCTTCCTCATTTCGCTGCGTTTCAGGATTTAGGGGGCGGCTTGGGTCTCGTCGTTTTTACCCCTGGTAATAGCAGCGAAGGCAACTATCCGGGCATCAAAATTATTGCGAAAGATAATGGGGTTCCGGTGATGGAAAGCGTTGCGCTTTTCAACCTTTCGGTCTTTCGGCAAAACGCTGCCCCGTTTGCAAACAACGATGTAGTCGAAACACTCGAAGATCATCCGCTTCAAATAGATGTGCTGGCAAATGACCGTGATTTAAATGGCGATTTCCTTTCGATTCAATCAATAAATTCTGAAAATACCATTGGCACTGTCACTTTTACCGCCGGTGATTCCGAAATTGCTTATACGCCACTCCAGGATTTTAGCGGCGTCGACGCCTTTAGTTATACTCTCTCCGACGGCCAGGGTGGAACCGATAGCGCAACCGTAACCATTCGCATTGAGCCGGTAAATGACGCCCCGGTATTGAGCGGTCTGCCAGACTCTCTCCGTATTGGTTTTGATACGCCAGCCAGACTCAATCTTCATGTTGCTGCTTCCGATGTGGAGTCGCCCGTAAACCTGTTGGATTTCACCTTTCAGGCATTTCCCGACACGTTGGTTCTCGATTTTGAAGAAAATAGTGGGATGCTGGCAATATCTCCCCAGAATAACCTGAGTGTTTTAATGGTTACATTAACGATTACCGTTAGCGACCCGGAAAGCGCCAGCAGCGAACACACGATTTCCATAATCCTCGATGGCAATCCCCTGGCAATTGAAGACCGCCCCACCGATGGTATTCCGCAACAAATGGAATTGCTGCAAAATTTCCCCAATCCCTTTAACCCGACGACTAATATCGGGTTTCGGATTTCGGATGGTTCGACTTCGCTCACCACAGGTTCCGTATTTGTGGAACTGAAGATTTACGATACCGCCGGGCGATTGGTGAAGACGTTGATAAATGAGAATCGTCCGGCAGGGAGCTATTCCGTACAATGGGATGCCACCAATGAAGCCGGGCGGAAGGTGGGCAGCGGAATTTATCTCTATCGCATTCGGGCGATGGGCGTTTCCGGGCAACAATCTCAAATCGTTAAGCGGATGATTTTGTTGAAATAATTTGATTTTACAAACATAGCACTTGTTTTATAAAAGCGATGTCTTAAATTTTATTCATGGAGAAAAAAAATTCAGAAAATTTTTACGCTGACCAATTAATAATTCCTGATTCTATTGATGGAATCGTTCGGAAAATTACCTCAAAAATGAAGCCGGAGAAAATTATTCTATTTGGCTCCTATGCATCCGGTAATGTTTCTAAAGATAGCGACATTGATTTATTGATCATTATGAATACAGATTTATTACCGGCAGAAAGGCAACGCCAGGTTTCTCGGTTGTTATACCCACGTATAGCGCCGCTGGATATAGTTGTAAAAACGCCAGGGGAAATTTTAAAATCGCAAGAAAACGTTGACCCTTTCATCAATGAAATCCTTCATAATGGGATTGTTTTATATGCGAGACCCCTGATGAAGTACAAGGCTGGTTACAAAAAGCCGAGGAGGATTTTTTAGGAGCATTAGATTTATCTCGAAGACGAAAACGCCCCCTTCCCGATTTAGTTTGTTTCCATTGCCAGCAAGCAGCAGAAAAATATTTAAAAGCCTCCCTTATTTTTCACGAAATAACCTTCCCTAAGACGCACGATTTACTATTGTTGCTGACTTTAATGCAGGATATAGAACCTAAGTTAATGCTTTATAAAGATTGGTTTGAAATACTCAATCCCTACTCCGTCCAATTTCGTTACCCAGGTGATAATCTAACTCTAGAGGAAGCTAAAATTGCATTAAAAACGGCGAAAGATATTCGAAAATTATTCCTGGATTTGCTGCCTTCAGAACTTTTTTAAATCTGAGAATTAAAGCGAAATACTTCAAAAAGAATACCCGTTTATTCCTCCGATTTTCTTTTTTTTAAACATATTGTGTATCCTATCACTTGGAGCAAAGGCGTTTGGCCTTAAAATAAGCATCCTGGTGAGGGAAGGTCTTGTATATTTGTAAATTAGGGATGATGAGAGCGGTCAATCGGGATGATTGAATAACACAATACACCTATGCTTACCTGATTTATTTCCACCTTCCGATTTTTTCAATTGAAAAATGTAAAATGTTCTGGTCAGGAACTGATTACACGATGGCGTTGCGAGGGAGAGCGAAAGTGTTCCGGCCTATGTTATTAATACTTTTTAAAAATTAGCGAGTTACGTATGAGGGTCAATTTGTTACAAACAGCAAAACATTGGCGCAATTTACTCGGGGTCGCCTGTGTTCTAGTACTATTTCTCGCGGGTATTGCCTTTGGACAATCCACACCGATAACGGTGGGCTACCGCGATTACTTTTTTGGAAACAATGTAGATGATGAGCTAACCGGCGAAAAACCGCAAAGCAAATTATGGTGGAACGACGGCTTTTGGTGGGGCAGCCTCTGGGATCCGGATGGCGAAACCTACCGAATTCATCGTTTCGATATTCCCACGCAAAGCTGGATAAATACCGGCGTTGCCATCGACGACCGCGGCGAATCCCGCGGGGATGCGCTGTGGGACGGCAGCAAACTGTACGTCGCATCGCATATTTTTTCCGGCAGCAGCGCTGGTGGTCCAGCAAGCGAAGATGAATCTGCACGCCTTTATCGTTATAGTTATGATTCCGCTACCAAAACCTACAGCCTTGATGGCGGCTTTCCCGTTTTGATCAATGGCTCCACCTCGGAAACCTTGACGATTGATAAAGATTCCGCCGGAAAATTATGGATCACCTGGATAGAAAACAGTAAAGTTATCGTTAATTGCAGCCAGGGAAACGATCAGTCCTGGGGCGATCCCTTTCCGCTGCCCGGCCAGGGAAATACGAAAGTAGATGCGGATGATATTTCCAGCGTCGTCGCGTTTGATGGCGATAAAATCGGGGTGATGTGGAGCAACCAGCGCGAAGATAAAATTTTGTTTGCCGTGCACGAAGATGGTCGTGCGGATAACGATTGGGAAAACATCGAAACCGCCCTCAGCGACAATAACACCGCCCTGGTATCCGACGATCACATCAATTTAGCGCCAGCTTGCGACAACAATGGAAATGTGTACGCCATCATTAAAACCGGCTATGTTGGTGGCATGCAGCCGCTAATGTTTTTGTTAAAACGATCATCCAACGGATCATGGTCTGAGACGGAAGTTTGGGACACCCAATCCCATACCACCCGCGGCATCGTAGTGGTCGACGAGGAAAACGAAAAACTCTACTGCTTTGCTCGCGAGATTACCGCTGCGCCTCCCAGCAAAATCTTGATGAAAGTTTCCGACTTGGATAACATCTCTTTTCCTGATGGCGCCGGAACGCCGTTTATTATGAGCGAAACGGATGGCTCCGTTAACAATCCAAGCTCTACAAAACAATGCATTAACAATACCACTGGTTTGCTGGTAATTGCCAGCGATAAAAACACCAATTATTACTTCCATAATTACCTCGACTTAAACGCAGCCAATCGCCCGGCAATTACACAGTTTTCACCAACCGCTGGGCCTCCGGGAACAACCGTAACAATCCAGGGAGAAAATTTTAACGGATCAACTTTAGTCGCTTTTGGTGGCGCCCCGGATTCTCTTTTTCAAATCATCTCTGATAATGAAATTCAGGCAACCGTACCGGAGAATGCAGCCACCGGCCCAATTTCGATTATCAATCCTGATGGCGCGGGATTAAGCTCGGAAAACTTTATCGTGGCAGTGCCGCCGTTTTACCTCACAACAATTGCCGATGGCCCCGGGATGATTATTGCCGATCCCCCCGGCGGCGTTTACGATTCGATTATGACAATTACCTTAGAAGCCGATCCACTGCCAGGATATGAATTCGTCGGCTGGAGCGGCGCGCTTAATGGTTCGCAAAATCCTACCACGCTGGAAATTAACTCTGATAAAACCGTTACGGCAACCTTTATTTCCCAGGATGGCGGGAACGGTGTTGTTCATGAAGAATCCATCATTGGCAATTTAACCAGCTTTACAACCATTACAACCAATGAGCAAGTTCAGGGCGTTGATGATGATTTATATTTAATCGCTATCTCGACCAAAGAGGTCGTACCCGTTGAATCAATTAGCGGATTAGGGCTAAATTGGGAGCACGTTTTTACCCAATGCGGCGGGCGAAACCAAACCGCTGTCGAATTGTGGATGGGGCAGGGGAATACCAATGGCAGCGGATTTATCAGCGCGCAAGTTGATGGATTCCCGGAAAATGCCGTGATGATCGTTTCCCGCTATTCCAACGTAGATAGAAATGACCCGCTCGGCGACATGCTGTCCGGGAACACCAATGGCGTGGATGGCAACTGTTCCGGAGGCGTAGATAACGGCGTTTATGCCTTTAACATCGATGTTGATTTTAATGGCGCAATGATTTACGGCGCAGCCGCCATGCGCAATCGTAGCCACTCGCCGGGCAGCGGCTTTACCGAAGAAGCCGAAACCTCCCAGGGTAGCGGTTCCGGTAGTTCTGCCAGCGTTGCCGTTCAGGATCAGCAAGTTCCCTCCCCCGGAACCCATTCGTTAAATGGAACCTTTAGCAATAATGTCGATTGGGCCGTTGTTGGTGTTGTCATTAACCCGGAAGGCGGCAGTGCTTCTCATATTTTGTCGCTGGGCGTTTCCGGGCCGGGCACAGTAGATGTTGACCCTCCCGGACTCGTTTATGATAGCGGCGATGATGTTACCTTAACCGCTATCCCGCAGCCCGGTTTTATTTTTACCGGTTGGAGCGGTGATCTCGATACAACTTTGAATCCTATCGATGTTTCGATGGATTCCAATATCGCTGTTATTGCTAATTTTGAAAAACCGCCGCTGCCGCAATACGAACTATTGCTTGCCGTAACCGGCCCCGGAACCATTCTGCTCGATCCCCCCGGCGGCGTTTACGACAGTGCCAGTGTGGTGCGGCTGATCGCTGTGCCGGATGCCGGGTTTGGCTTCTCCGGTTGGAGTGGCGATTTAACAGGATTCTTCAATCCCGATAGTATTTTGATGGACAGCGCTAAATCCGTGATAGCAAGTTTTGAGCAGCTACCGCAATTCAATGTAACCACCAGCGTCATCGGTGCCGGCAGCGTGGCGATGAATCCCCCCGGTGGTATTTACGATAGCCTTTCAAACGTTATTTTAACCGGCATTCCGGCGCCCGGTTATTATCTTTCCCGCTGGGAAAGCGACTCCATCAGTAGCAGCGAAAATCCCGATACCGTTTTTATTGACGGACCTAAACACATCACAGCAGTGTTCGAAGAATTGCCGGAATTTACCCTCACTACCAGCGTAGTTGGCCAGGGAACCGT
>CAXHHS010000299.1:0-7756 GCA_964015645.1 uncultured bacterium | reverse complement strand
ATGTGTATAAGAGACAGGTTGAAAGGATTGGGCATATTTTTCAATCAGTTCATCCGTTTGGGGATCCTGCATCGCTTGTTGTTGCTGCCTGGTTAAGGGGCGCGGTTTTGGCGGTGATTGCCGCTGCTGTGGTGGCGGAGAGGGGTAAATGGGATTGCGGATTTTTTCGGCAATGTTACCGCTCGTGGTTTGTCCCGTTTGGCTGGTTGTATCCGAAATCGCGGTTGTATCGGGAGCTTGGGGGCCGGAAATGCCCGGTTTACTGTTTTTCTTTTCCGCATTGCGGGCTTTTGCCATCTGGCCGGAATCGACAGAACTGGAGTCGATATGGCTTAAGGTGGTGTCTCCGGAAAGAGAATCTACACTAACTGCGCCGGAGTCAGCAGGGTGAACATGGTGCGAATCTTCGAGAGCATCGCCGGATTCCCGGGATTCATTTGCAGATTCTTTTGCCTCAGCAGCATGGGATTCTGCCATATTGCCACTGCTTCCGGCACCACCGGTGGAATCTTCTTCAGCATCTGTGGTTGGTAGCGGCATCCAGTGCAAGTCACCTCGCAATCCCAAATCATGAATATACTGGCTTAAAAAATGATACATCCCATTGGAATAGATCAAGAGATAGAAAAGATCTTTGGAATCTTCATCTTCTAAATCTTCAAATCGTTTTTTATAGCTTTGTATAATGTGTTTTTTTTCCTCAAATTCGTCTTTTCTGATGACTTCACCAGACCAGACCAGAACGATATAATCTTCGTGCACTCTTGCTAAAGGGCGCTGCCGGTTTTGAGTCTTAACAAAGCATTCTTCCCAATTATGATATTTTTTTGTTTGCCCTGGATACATGGTTCCACGTTGAATTGGCAAGTTTCCTTCTTCGATCTGTTTTTTCATTAAATCGGATAAAACTTTCGGCGTATTTCTCTGGACTCCTTTACTAACAAAAATAAAGAGAATCAGCAAAATAACACCGACACTTGAAGCCAGGGCATCGACAAAAAAGATGCCTCCAAATTGATTTGATCTTTTTTTAGAGCGTGCCATCGTGTTGTTCACCCGTTAAAAAGCAGGCGCTGCTTTTTTATTATAAATTTTGCTCGTTAAGTTCTATGAGCTTTTCCATAATTTCTTTATTGATAATCAAGAAATTATATTCTTTGGCTTTGGCATCGAGAATTGTTTGCCTGGCCCAAATCTGAATATTGTTTGACCCCGGGTAAAGAAAGAAGCAGACTAATTTCTCATCATTCAGCGCGAATCTTTCTTTACAATATCGATAGAAGCGGTTATTTTTGCGATTTTTTAAATCATTTAGAGAGAGCATATCTTTGGTTTCTTCGATTCTCAAAGAATCCCTGTAGCAAGACACCACGTAACCCCATTGCGAGCCTAATTTCATCTCGGTAATACCGCCAATATTCAGAGGGTTTTTTTGCATCTCTTTAATTTGCTCTTGTTTAAAAACCAGAACAAAAATAAAGAGCAGCAGGATGCCGATTGTTCCTCCGAAAATTTCCAATAACGGAAAGAAGGGTAACCCGTCCGATTCTTCATTCGCTGATTGTTTTTTGTTAATGTATGACATGGCTGCTGATCCTTGTACCGGATAATAAAATGTGACATTTTGAAAGTAAACTTTCTTCTATCTTTTGCATAAATGAGGCGCAGAACATCGCCACCAGGCCAAATGATAAGGCCGCTAACGTGGTATCGAATGCAACGGAGAGATAATCCAATGCCGGTTTCAATAAATCTGCCGAAAGCCCGGCAACATTGGTTTGGCCTAACGCAACTGTGAAGGCTGAAATGCTTTCACTAATCCCCCAAACGGTGCCTAAAAATCCTAACACCGGAATTCCCCATATCAAAAACCGAATAAAGGTATAGCTGCTGCTTAATTCTTCGCGATCGAGGTCTGCAAAATATTCATTTTGTTGTTCATGGTGGTCTGTACCCAGCGATTCTAACATTGAAGCTCTTTTAGTTAAAAAAGAATCCCTGAGCTGTGGATAAGGCGATGATCCGAAATCGTTATTACCCGCTAATACCAGGTAATTCGCATATTTATACGCCTGGCGAATTTGAAAGATGCTTAAGAATTTTAGCAGGCAAATGGAAATTACCATAAAGAAAAATGAGGCGGTAATAATTGGAATAAACCCTCGAAACGCCAATTTTTCGACGACAACAATGAAACCGGGATACTGCTCAAAATCAACCGAAAATATTGCCAGGTAAAAAATGGCGGTAAATAACCATCCCAGCACTACAATCTCCCAAAAGTTTAAGTGTGTGTTGTAGACAACCCCTTCCAGGACTTCTTTTTTATCTTTCAGGTTTAACCTGGCGCGAAATTGATGCCGGAAGCGAACCAGGGCAATCACCAGTACGGTTAAAATAACGGATGCGATAAAATCCTCATAAGCGGTTTGGTTTCGAATCAGGGATGCGACAAAATCATACTGCAAATAAACCGTTACGATACTGGCAAAGGCAACCAGGGCGGTTAAACCTACATATATCAATTTACTCCAACTCGGTTTCATACCCCATCCTCTCAAAAGTTTATTACGTTTAACAAAAGGTAAGATTGTATAAAATTACTTATTGCTGATTTTTTATATCGACTAAAGTATTTAAACTTTAAAATAATTCATAAAATTTCCAAAGGAGGCCTGCCGGAGACGGGGTAACGCAGCGAAAACCGATATAGGTATACGTTTTACTTTTCGGCGTTTTAAAATGCACAAAGCTTAACCCTTCAATCCGGCAATCGACAGACCAACTTCCTCCCATACGATAAGCGTAGACATCTTCTTCAAGCCGTGGCCCATTATTCATCCACTCGGCAACATTTCCGGTTAAATGAAACACACCCAATGTTGAGTTTGAGTTCATGCCATTCATTGGATCTTGTAATATCGAATCTACCGGAACCGTTTTTTGTACTCCTTCAAAATTTTCATCATTACAACATTTCGCGCACCATTCATTTCCCCAGGGATATAAATGTTGTTGCCGGCCAGCCATTGCTAAGGTCATTTGTTTAGTGGTTGGCAAAGATTTACCGACCCATTCAGCATACTTGGCAGCACCATACCAGCTAACACCAACAATCGGGTAGTTCGGTTGGTATAAGGATTCGCTGAGGAGGATATTTTCCGGGATGTCGTAGGTTTTTCCTGGTTCAGCAAAATTAGGATGTTGCTCCAGGTACTTTAAAAATGCGTTGTATTGAGAAAATGTCACTTCATATTTATCGATATAAAAAGACGAAACGGATGAAAGGCGCTCTGCCTGGTTGTATTCGAAAACATATTTTAAATAAGACGGTTTAAGATCTTCCCATTGAAATACATCAATAATATCCGAATTTGTATTATACCCTATTTTGTACTCCCGGGCCGGGAATAAAACCATACCAGAGACATCCTCACCCCTGGAACGGCTCTCTGGCAACACGTAGCGAAATCCCATGTAGAAAAAATCCTTTTTATTCTCAGCAACTTTTTCGCGATAGTTTTTATTGTGTATAATTCCTCCAATAACGCCTTCGCTATCAAAATGGCCGCCGCGTATCTCGGCAGAAACGGAATCATCGGTCAAAACCCACTCCTCGGCATTGCCAATCATCCCCATAATGCCCCGAAGCGTGCTGCCAATTTCGCTATTATAAACAGCCAAAGTTTGGCTTCGATTTTTTTCACCGGTATTACAAATACCTTGTTCAAAATCATTTCCCCAGGGGTATAAATATAGAGAATCACTTCCACTACGGGCGGCTATTTCCCATTGGTAGGTATCCGGCAATGTTACCCCTTTCCAATTTGTGTATGCCAGGGCGTCCTCATAACTTACCCCCAGAACCGGGCGGTCATCTTCCATTAATTTGTTTACGATATTCAGGACAGAGGAACTTAAACTATCCTGGCGGGATTGCATGAGAGTCGCTAAATAGGGAAGATGTTTTCTGTAATTTTTTCCCTGGCTTTGTAAATCATTCAAAAAGTCTCTATACTCTTTGTTGGTAACTTCATATTTCGAAATATAAAACCCCTCTTGCGAGGTATATAGCAACGGTTGAGTTGTTAGGATGTATGGATTATCTGCAAGATGGTCTTTACCTGCTTCCAGTGCTTCCATAAAAGGGGTATTGAGGGGGCGCCCAATGTAGTACTCTCCCCCGGGAATTTTTACCATATCTTTATACGCATCACGAAAATCCATAATATCCATAAACAACCAGATCAAAATGATAAAGATTATTGCGCCAAAAGCATATTTTAGTTTCGGTTTAAACTGTTCATATTTTGATTTGAAATACTCATCCAAATCTCCTTCTGTAAAGGCTTTACTAAATGTTGGTAGTGGGGGAACCGGTTTGTCTTTATAAGCATTATTACGAACAAGTGGAAACTCGCCAATGTTATCTTCAATTCTTGTACGTGGAGTTTGGAGTTTAGCATAAGGGATATTCGGATACTTTTCATCTAACGTTTTTAGCAAACGCTTGAACTCGCTCCGTACGCCTTTCCAAAAATTATTAATATTCAAAACATTTTGGCGTATTCCTTCGGAGCCACCTTTCATTATATTAATAAGAGCTGATGTAAAAAGCGTATTATCCATTTCTTTCCGAACATACGACTGTTGGAATGAATCTGACGAAAAGAAGTAAGCAATCCCCTTTGTATCGAGAAACATCGATTCTATTTCGGATTCCGTAGCTGCTTTTGCACTTCCACTTAAACTGTGCCCTAAAATTGCTCTACTATAGCAACAATCTAAAACAATAAGTTTATGGTCTATATTTAACCTGGTTATATACCGAATAAACTCCTTGCCATTAATAGAGTCAACCGGAACGACTACATTTTCTTTGGCATCACAAAATGCCAAATAAACCATATCCTGATTAAGAAAGCCATGCCCGGTAAAGTAGAAAAAAAGGAAGTTGTATTTAAGATTTGATAACTTTTCATTTATTTCCCCTACAATGTATTCGCGATTTAAATACTCTATCATATCATTTTCGGTATAGCAAAATATATTTTGTTCATCAAATTTTAATTCATCAATGAGCAATTCCCTTAGCTTGACAACATTATTCCTACACTGCTGAAAGCTGGGGAAATCTTTTTCACTATTATACTTACTAACCCCAATGAGAAATGCTGCGCTCTTCGAATGGTCAATCACTATTTCGATCCTTTAATTCGTTATAATTTTGGGTGAGGCCTTCAATTCTTCGCAATTTTCCATCAATTGTTTAATTTTCTTATCCAGCTTTTTATTAGAGCTATTTAAAGTAACTTCGTACTCATGCGAACCCGTTTTACATTTAAAAACTATTTTAGCGTTTCTGTTTTCCAGCCAAAGTTTTAAAACCTGGAAAAAGGCAACAATGATAGCGGGCGCCAAAATAACCTGGAATAACTCAACCTCTCCTCCTAACGTTGACTCCCTGGCGTTTTTGGGGGAAATATCTTTGAGAGTTACAGCCGGCAGGTGTTTCGACATCCAACTTTTAAGATCAATATTTAATTTCATTTTTTCTTGAATATCGTTTTCTAAAATTTCGAATTCGAATTTCATATTTTTTACTCCTGATTTTATTTATAATTTTCTAACGAGGTAGTTACTGTGCCATAGCATCAAGAAACCGGGTATCATTCCGCTCTATCAAACCGGATTCTTCAATATAGTTTATTAGCTTAAATTTAAAAAAGGATTTTTATTGCGGCAATTGGGAAGTTTTTAAATATAGGGCATTCTAATAACCTGGCCTACGAAATACACAAAATAACACGAAATAGTATGTTAAGGTTTTAATATTTGGTGTTTTTAGTATATTTCGTAGGCAAACTCAAAAGCCTTACTTTTCCACCCACTTCTCCCGTTTGTAAAATATTTTGCTGACGATTTTCCACTCGCCATCGATCAATAGTAAATTCATGTAGTCAATAAATGTGAAGGTGGGGTATTCAATTTCCAGTTTTGCATTCGCCGCGGAGCCGGAAATATCGGTATAAACAATGCGAGTTTTTCGGTTTTGTTTTGGTCCGGGTTTCATGCGGCTCTCAAAGAATTCCAGGGCATTTACTTCTGTGTAACCTTCTTTCAGGTACTTCATGGTTGCTGTTGGGTGAAACGCTTTTTTCAAGGTTTCAAAATCATTGTTTGTCCCTCCCTCCAAATAATAATTTAAGGTTTTCGTTAAAGCTGCGTGGTTATCTGCATTTGATTGGGCGTAGATTATTCCACTCATCAAGAGAACGATTGCAAATATCAAATAAAACTTCATAATGTCTTCCTCCTTTTGTTAAAAAAACTTATTAGGCTAAGGAAGAGGCGAAGGTTTTATTTTTCTTAGCCTTCGCCTCTTCCTTAGCCTAAACAGACAATTGCACTTATTTACTCGTACCGCAAAGACTCCACAGGATTCATCAATCCCGCCTTGATGGCCTGGAAACTGACTGTCAGCAAGGCGATTCCCAATGCCATCAATCCAGCTAATAGAAATACTCCCGGGCCAATGCTGGCGCGATAGGCAAATTCTTGCAGCCATTCTCGCAGCGCAAAATATGCCGCGGGAGCGGAGACAATAATCGCAATCAACACCAGTTTGATAAAATCTTTCGCGATGAGCATGGTAATGCCGGGAACGGATGCTCCCAACACTTTCCTTACCCCGATTTCTTTTGTACGTCGCGATACGACCAGTGCCGCCAAACCAAAAAGCCCCAGGCAAGCAATTAAAATGGCGAAAACCGTAGCATGTTGCACAATGGCGCTGAGATGCTCTTCCTGGCGGTATTGGCGGTCGAGGGCTTCGTCTAAAAAGGCATAATCGAATTCCAAACCGGGAGCGGTATTTTCCCAGGTTTGCTTAATCAAATCCATTGCAACAGGAATGTTGCCGGGTTTGATACGCACGGCAATTTTAGGGCTGGGGCTAACGGAAAAGCTAACATCATTACAGTTTTGAAACACCGGGCGAGGGTCGATAACCAGCGCCAGCGGTGTTACCGGGGAATGGAGAGAGCGATAGTTAAAATCCTTTACAACCCCAATAATTTTGTGCGGAAAGCGACTGCCGGGCACTTGTTGCCCAATGGGATTTTCCAGGCCGAATTCGGCTGCAAATGCTTCGTTAATAATAAATGCTTCGGTGGCATCCGCGGAAATATCGTCAGAAAATCCACGACCGGCAATTAGTTCCATTCCCATCGCTTTCAAATAGCCGGGTTGAACCATATTTAGATTAAAATCCCGATAGGCTCCATCGTCTGCCCCATACCCGATAGATGCCCAGCCTTCTCCAAAGGCAAATGCGGAGGCGGTTACATCGGCAATCACATTGTGGGTTGCCAGTTCATTACGAAACCGTTTAAACAGTGAGACGCCTTCTGCGGAAGGAAGACCGGTAGGAATCACCACGACTTGCTCGCGATCGAACCCGAGGTTTTTTTGCTGAAGATAGGTGAGTTGTTTCGCCATTCCCAACGTACAGACAATCAAAAACACTGAGAGCGCAAACTGGAATACTGTCAACCCCTGGCGCAGCAGGTTGGCACTGCCAATGCGCAAGGTCCCCTTTAACACCGCCACCGGGTGAAACCGCGACAAAAATACCGCCGGGTAACTTCCGGCCAGCAATCCGATGAATAGCATCAAACCGGCCATAAAGAAAATCAACATCCCATCGAACTGTAGTGCAAGTGTTTTACCGGCCAGATCATTAAATCCCGGTAAG
>CAXHHS010000298.1:0-7806 GCA_964015645.1 uncultured bacterium | reverse complement strand
AACTATTGATATTTATGAAAAAATTAATGCGAAAAAAGTCAGCTCTTCAGAGCTGTAATTATGCTAAATTACTTAGCAAGGATATTGAAACAAATCCAAATGGCGCCACTGACGACTTTCATAGTCGTGAATAGTGGCCGGACGGCCTTCACTATCCAAAGGGCGATAGTTGGTCTCTACAGTAATATAAATGTGAATCGCTGTGATTTGATCCTCGCTCACTTCGTGAGTAATCCAGGAAATATGAAATGGGGAATAAAGCCCCAAAAGCGGCTCAAAAAATTTATTTGTTTCCATAGTGATAAAAAATAGCTTTATTAGGGTGGAATTTGCAAGGTAAAATTACCCACCCAAATCATACAGAACCAAAAAATCAAGACAGAAAAATGTAGGCTAGAAAACTAATAAAAATCTTCTTGCCCTATATTTTTCCGTCTTGAAAATTTTAAGCATTATACTCAATAAATTTCTCAAGCTGATCGAACAATTCCCGGTCTTTGAACGGCTTAATAACGTAAGCATCCGCACCCAACTCGGCTGTTAATTGCCGGAAATTATCTCCCGCCCTTCCGGTAAGCACGATAATCGGAAAATCGGAAAACCGCTGGTCGTAGCGTAAGGTTTCGATCAATTCGTAACCGGAGAGCTTGGGCATTTCCAAGTCGGTTACCATGATATCGAAATCTTGTTTGTTCAACAATTCCAATGCTTCGTAGCCGTTGCGAGCGGTATCGGTAATGTAGCCTTTTTGCATTAGCAAGCTGCTAAGGTATTTGCGAATGCTTAGCGAGTCATCGACAATTAGTGCGACCGGTTTGCGGCCCTCTATCTGTTTGACTTCCCGTTTACCGCGTGGCGTTGCCGGAGAAATACCGGTCGCAGCGTCAGCTTTTGCTGTTTCTCCCGTTGCGGATTTTTGCGTGCTGCCTTTTATAATATCCTGGATCAATTGCGGAATATCGAGAACCAAAACCACTTGGCCATCTGCCATAATGGAGCCGCCGGAAATATATTTCAATCGCCGCAGACCGGGGCCAAGAGATTTGATGAGGATTTCTTCCCGGCGAATAATTTTGTCTACCAGCAGCGCAACGCTTTCCCCTTCATCCTGGACAATAATAACCGGGTAATTGATGGTAGTGGAAATTGCCGGCTTCTGATCGCCGCGTACTTTAAGCAGGCTGCTGAGTTGGACTAACGGAAATTTCTTTTCCCGAAAGCGGATGAAATGGCGATCATTTTCGGAGATCAAATCCTGGCCGCTGGCGTGGAGTGTCTCTTCGACTTGCATTAGCGGAATGGAGTAGATGTGGCCGCCAACATCAACCAGCATACTTTGAATAACCGAAAGCGAAATTGGCACTCGAATGCTGAAGGTTGTACCCTTGCCTTTTTCGGTATACATCCGAATGTCGCCTTTGGCTTTGTCGATTTGCGCTTTTACAGCGTCCAATCCCACGCCTCTGCCGGAAACCAGTGTCGTTTCCTTCGCGGTAGAAAATCCCGGGTAAAAAAGATATTCAAACAATTCTTGTTCGTTCATATTTGCGGCATCTTCCGTCGTAAGCAATCCCTTTTGAATAGCAGATTGTTTTACCGCTTCCAAATCAATGCCTTTGCCGTCATCGCTTACTTCAATAATAACCTGGTTGCGGTCGCGAGAGGCTTTGATCGAAATTAACCCTTCCGAATCTTTTCCGGCGGCTTTGCGATCTTCTTCCGTTTCCAGGCCATGATCAATCGCATTGCGAATGATGTGTAGAAGCGGTTCATACAATTCATCAACCAGCGTGCGGTCGAGTTCGGTTTCTTCGCCGCTTAACGACAGGCGGATTTGCTTTTTCAACTGCCGGGCTAAATCGCGGATGGGGCGATGGAATCGCTGAAATAGAAGATTAATCGGAACCAGCCGCGCTTGCATAATTTCATCCAATAGATCGTTGCTGAGTTTGTTCAGCTTTTGAAGGTTTTCGTCGTAGGTCTTGGAATTTTCTTTTAGCGAATGGGAAACCGACGTTAGTTCATCTTGAAGTGTTTTGACATTTTTTAGCACGCGTTGTAAAGATTCCACTTGCTCGTTCATTGAGCCGGTTGCCGCAGGCTGCTGTTGAATGAGCGGCTCTATGGTATCCTTAAGGTTATGAGAGTCTTTTAAAATATTGCCCAAAAATTCTTCCGTATCGCGAAACGTCTTTAAATTGGTATTCATAATCGCGTTAAAATGCTTTAAGCCATCCAATTGATTTTTAAATTGGTTATTGCTGATAACCAGCTCTGCTGCCAGGTTCAACAGGTGATTCATCTTGTTGATATTCAGGCGCAAGTAGGTATCTTTCTTGCCGGATGAAGTCGCTGCCGGCACGGCTGCTGTTTGCGCCTCCGCGGAAGCCGGTGCAGTTTCAGTTGTTGCGCTGGCTGTTTCGGTTTTTTCCGCAACCTCGCCTCCGGTGTAATATCCGTTTAACCGGCTCAACAATTGGGCATGGTTTTTAACACTTTCTTGCCCGTTTTCTTGTACTGCATCCAGGGTGAAATTGATCTCATCGACCACTTCGAATAAAAGGTCGAATAACCCTTGCTCCATCGTAAGGCTTTCTTTGATGTTCTTCTCTAAAATGTCCTCGCAGCGATGGGACAGGGACTCGATGTTGGAAGCATATACCATTCCGGAAGACCCTTTAAGCGTGTGCATACAGCGCATTAGGTGATGCTGCATTTCTTCGTTATCCGGGTCTTTTTCCAGTTTAAGCAGCAGGTAGTTGATGTCATCCAACTGCTCGCGGGCTTCTTGAATGTAGAGTTCCAAAACTTGCGGTGCAACGCTCGCCGGCGGTTTCTCTTCGGACGTTGCTTCCGCCGCAACTGCTTCAGGAACAGTGTCAGCATTTTCAATCGCTTCCACAATTGTCTCTACTTCATCGGCAATTTCTTCTTGCGGGGGGGCATCAGGAGCAACGATTTCACTCTCTACCGGTTCAAACTGCGGGGCAGAAGGCGTAACGGTAATCGCCAATTCGGAAGGCGCAACACCTTCGGTAATTTGAGTCAGGTTGTTAACAATCTCATCGTAAAAATCTTTTTGAACCGCGTGGCGAGTAGTGAGTTCGCGAATAACCACCATGGAACGCCGGGTAAACGGTAATACTCCTTTGAGATCGTCGATTTTTTTGAGAACAAGCATTTCGAAAATATTTTCCAGCTTGTCGGATATTGTGGCAATTTCCCCGATACCAAGCATTTTGGCAGCAGCTCGAATTTCGTGCACTGCTCGTTCTACTTGCTGCAATGCTTCTTTGTCGTAGGTAAATTTTTCCAGGTTCGTTAGGTTCTTTTCGACGATGTCAAAATTATTGGAAACTTCATTTTGAAAAATGTTTAACAACTCGGGATCTTGCTCCTTCAAATAAATCATTTCCGAAGATGTTGTTGCCGTCGTCGAATCCGGTTGTCGATGGGATGCTGGTTGCGGTGCAGCCGCCTGTTTAGTCGCAAGTGAAATATAGTCTCTCAATTGGGAAATTACCGGCCCGGATTTAACGGAGGGATCTTTGGTCTTCTCTTTCATTACATCGGCAAGGGAATCGAAAATCGTCACCAATTCGGGTTGAACGGTAATCATATTACCCTGGGTTAATTCCACCACCTGGTCGAGCGGTTCTGCTAATTCTGCAATATCCGACCGGCCAACCATTTGGGCAGAGCCTTTTAAAGTATGAGCGGTAATTCCCAATGTACTCCAGGCATCTTTGTCGTTCAAATTTGTTCTCAGCCGCGCGAAGCAATCTTTCAAATCTTTAATATAATTTAGCGCTTCCAGGTTAAATACTTCGATGATTTCATCATCCGTAGCCATGCCCTCCGATGGCGGTTGCTGCAATTCCGCTTCCGAAGGTTGGCTTTCGGCTAATTCCGGGGGGGCTGCAATCATCTCATCCGCTAAACCGATATCGCTTTCGGACGTTTCCTCTATTGCAAATTCGATGTCAGAGTCGATGGCCGCTTTTTCTTCTGTTACTGATTCGTTTTCGGATGCAATCTCTGTTGCAGCCGGAGTTTCTTCTACTGCCAGCGAGTTGCGAAATTCTGCTGCCAGGGAATCGCTTTCTAAAGCACCTGATGCATCGGAGAAATTCGCTTTCAAGCTCTCCAAAAAATGACTTAATCTATCTTTGGCTGTTGTATCTTGTGAAAGCGCTTGAATATCAACGTTGCTTAATTCATTATTTAGGGATTGGCACAGGTTTTCAATGCTATCATTTTTAACCAGGGCACTATTAGTTTGTAGATTGGTTAGGAAATTGGGCAATTGAACTTGCAAGAAATCGGTTATGGACACCACATCAGATTGTAATTCGCCTGTTAATTGGGAAAGTTGAAGATTGCAAACCTGGTGATATGCTTCTGCTGCTTCGGTTACGCCAACCCCGTCAAGGCTTTGAAGAAGCTCATCGAGTTTGGTGGTGTAATCATGCCAGAGTTCGCCGGATGTGTTCACAAAATCGCTTTCCCAACTGGTGACAATGTCAGAGACAACCTGTCGCTCCGCACCGCTTAATTTGGAAAGTGTTTCTCCGGTTGTAAGTTGCTGTACTTTGCCAACGGTTGTTGTTGCTTCTTGTGAAACAAGCAAACTGCTCCAATATGAAAGGTTCTCAAAAATTGGCGAGAGTGGTTGGTCGCTGGCGCCGTTTCCACTGGCAGCGAGAAATTCGTTAATCTGAACGGCATATCGTCTGACAACATCCTGGAAGGCCGCTTCCATCGTTTCCGATGCTTTTATACCGGAGACTGGCTCATCCTGGAAAAGGCGAGATCGAAGCTCAACAAGCTCCTGGTGAATTTCGGTGTGATAATTATTATCCAAATTTTCTACCGCGGCATCTACATAAATTGGTAAAATAGCAAATATCGCTTCCAGGGACGATATATCTTCTTTTGAGAATGACTGGCCTTGTTGTTGTAGTTGATTAAACAATTGTAGTAAGGTATCCGCGGTTTCTTCCACCGCAGGATAATGGTGAATTTGGCCGATGTCCTTCAGGCTTTTAAGCGAATCTTGCAGCCTGGTGGCCTTTTCCGAATTACCCGGTGAGTCCGCCAATTGATTGATCATTTCCATCACTTCTTCCGTAAAAGACGCGATTTCATTTGCGACGTAATCGCGTAACATTTTACGGCGATCAATTTCATCCTGGCTTAAGGTCTTTTGCTGGCGTGGCCGATTCTCCAGTTGTTCCGCACCGGATACTAATTCTT
This sequence comes from uncultured bacterium, assembly GCA_964015645.1. Classification (GTDB taxonomy): domain Bacteria; phylum Calditrichota; class Calditrichia; order RBG-13-44-9; family J075; genus CAXHHS01. Next base: position 2,550 of record CAXHHS010000298.1, on the reverse strand, counting down.
CAATATTTTCTGTCGATTCTGCGGTTTCCGCTTCCGGTTCTTTAAATTCTTCTTCTATTTGATCAAATAGTTGCTCGAATGGCTGTTCGCTTTCTGCTTCCGTCGTTGCGCTGATTTGTGATTCTGTTTCGAGCGATGGCATTTCAGCTGCGGGCTGAAACACAGCATTTAATGCGTCAGGATGGTCTTGCAAAATTTCTTTAAAAAGCACAGCCCATTGTTGAACACTGCCGCCAAAATTCCCCATAAATTCTTTTACATCGCCTTCGCCTTCTTTATTGATGATTTTGGTGTTGAGGTTGGCGAATTCTGAAATACGCGGATCATCTATTGTATTCGATAGTGCTTCGATCTTCTGCGGCTCATTCAAGAACGCATTTAAATAATCGACATAGGCAGGTTGAATGTCTTCGGGAAGCCCGGCTTTTGCGGAATCGATGGTTTCATCGATAATGTGTTTGCAAAATGCTTCCAGGGAGATGCTTTCTTCTTCCGCTTCGGCTTCTGCGCTCGATGCTGTTTCTTGCATGGCCAATTCTTGCTGAAGCGTTGCTTTCCACTCGTCATTTTGGCAATAAATTTCGAAAATCTCCAAAAAATCGTCTGCGCGATCACCAAGTTTCCCCATTGCCTCATCCGGGGAATTGCTGTCCAATTGGTCTAAAATATCGGAAAAGAAAATAGCTAAATCGCTAGTGCTTTGCGATGCTGCTAACGTTTCAATGCTATCGTGGGCATTTTCTCGTACCTGGAGAGAATCGATTAAACGATTGAGGTATGTTTGCGCTTCCTCATCGTAGCTTTCCGATGCTTTATTGCGAATGGTTTTTAATAATTCGTTAAAATAAAACGTGGCAAAGTTAATTTCATTTGGCGTTTGCATAGCAAAATCCGTGGTTTATTTACCTTATATTTTCGATTTCTTCTTTATGATTCGTATTGGTATCGCTTAAGCGGAACTTTGAAATCGCCGTATTTAATCTTCGTGATAATGTTTCCATCTGCTCCGCTAATTTTCTGGATTGCCTTGCTCCCAGCGCGGTTTCTTTGGCAATAGAATCTGTCCGTTTCATCGCATCGGCAATATCCGAGCTTGACTTTGTTTGCTGCTGGAAAGCTCCTGAAATTTCTGTGATTGATTGTGACGAATCTTGAACCATTTCAATAATTTCTTTTAACGCCGCCCCGGCTTCTTCCACATAATGGCTTCCGGCTTCTACTTCTTCCGTGCCTTGCTCCATCGCGATAATGGCATCTTGTGTTCCCGCCTGCATTGTGGCGATGAGGGTGGCGATATTTTTTGCTGCCTCGCTGGCTCGTTCTGCTAACATCCGTACTTCATCGGCAACCACGGCAAACCCTCTACCGGCTTCCCCGGCGCGGGCTGCTTCTATTGTTGCATTGAGTGCGAGCAGGTTGGTTCGGTTGGCGATATCGCCGATAACTTCAATAATTTCACCAATTTCCACGGAGCTTTCGCCCAGGGCGCGCACGCTGCGAGCAGTATCCTGAACCTTTTCGTGAATTCGATGAATGCCTTCGGTTGATTTCTTGACAATTTCTGTTCCCGCTAAGGCCCTTTGTGAGGCTTTACGAGCGGAATCCGCCGCTTTTTGAGTACGAAGGTTGGCATATTTTAAAATTTCCGCCATTTCTTTTGCGGCAATATAGGTTCTCTCGATTTCCTTTGCCTGGCCGTTTGCGCCTCGCGACATGCTTTCGGTGTTAATGGAAATTTCCCGGGTTGATTTGGTAATTTGATCCGAAGCGCTTTTTACATCGCGGATCAATTTCGACAAATCGCCGACCATCAAGTTAAACGAATCGGCCAAAGCGCCCAGGGTATCGGCAGTTACTTCTGCGCTGACGGTAAAGTCGCCATCTGCTGCTGCGGAAACGATATTTAGCAGGCTGGTGATGTTGACGCGAAGGCGGTCGCGATCTGCTTCGGTTTCTATCAAGCCTTCCAGCTTTTCTAACATCACATTTAAAGCGTGGGCAATTTTTTCAAATTCATCGCGAGTTTGCAAATCCAGGCGAAGCTGGTAGTTGCCTTCCGAGACTTTATTGACAAAATCCACATAGCGATCGATCGGGCGGGTAACCATACGCGATAAAATAATGCTTAATAAAAAACTGATGATTGCTGAAATGGCGGTAAATCCTAACAATCTTAACCAAAATGATGGGATTTGCCCGCTGATAATACCATCGGACATATCCACTTTGGCAATGGCGATTACTTCGCGGCTATCATTAAATATCGGAGAAAGAGCGGATTGGATCAATTGCCCCTTTTCCAGGTAGGCGGGTTTGAAGAAGGTCTTTTTCTGCTGAATGATTTGAGGCAATTCTTCGTACCCCAGGTGGTTTTCTAAAAATTGAAAGGGAACCTGGGTGGTAAAAAACACCCGGGTGGCATTTCCATTAGGCAATAGGATTGATATATTTCTTAAGGGGAAATGATTCTCGACATTGGAATAAATTTTATAAATACTGCGAACCTGGCTGGCAACGGTTTCAAACTCGATATTTAAAATGGTCTTCTGG
>CAXHHS010000297.1:0-7835 GCA_964015645.1 uncultured bacterium | reverse complement strand
TCTACACCAAGAAGCTCGTCGGCAGCGTCAGATGTGTATAAGAGACAGCGCGTTTACCGCCAAACCATTCCGGATGTTTTCGGTAAATTTCTCGCGCCAGCCTTTTCATTTTATTGCGTTTAACTGAGGTACCGATCCTTTTAGGCGTTAAAACCGCAAAACGATTCTCGTTTGCGGTTTTATAAAAGATGTTAATATGTTTACCGGTCCGCTTTATCCCGGCCTTTAAAATATCCTGGATATCGTCACGCTTCTTCAGAATGATATTTCTAGAGAGAGCGTATGGCTTTTCGTTTTTATTATCCACTAACGGTTAATCGTTTTCTGCCCCGGGCACGGCGTCTGGCAATAATTTTTCTACCGCCTTTGGTTGCCATTCGAGTTCGAAATCCATGTTTGTTCCTGCGCTTGCGATTGTGCGGCTGATACGTTCTCTTCATCTGTCAATCTCCTATCTGTGTCAATTTCAAATCCAATAATAAAACAAAAAAATGCAGCGTTGTCAAATACTTTGAGAGTAAGTTTAAAGAAAGTTTTGGCTTATGAAATTTGGGCAGCGCAAGAAAAGCATTGATTTATATAAAAATTCGAGCTAATATTTTCTTGCCAACTAAACTAAAGGACTGATGATGGCTCAAATTGTTTCTTTTATCATTCAAAAAGGCGGATGTGGAAAAACGACGACCACGGTGAATACGGCAAGTTATCTTTCGCAACAAGGCTTTAAAGTGCTGGGTGTTGATATGGACCCCCAGGGCAATTTTACCCAGCATTTCGGCTACGATACCGATTCGGTTGAAAATACCTTAACCGATCTGTTTTTGGGTAAAAAAAAGTTCGAAGAGGTTGTTCTAAAGCGCGATGAGAATTTACACATCCTTCCCAACAACATCGAAATGACAGATGTCGAATTTACATTATATAAAGCGATGTCGCGCGAATATATTCTAAGGGATTGCCTCGATCCGGTAAAACATCAATACGATTTTATTATGGTCGACTGCCCCCCGAATTTAGGTATTTTGTCAGTTAACGCTTTAGTCGCCAGCACGGAGTTTATCTTAGTGGTTTCGCCGGAATTTTTTCCGATGCGGGCAATTAAACCGCTGTACGATACGTTTTTGATGGTAAAAAGCAAACTCAATCGAACGCTATCTTTTAAAGGCGTGGTGATGACGATGTGCGATTTCCGTACCAAACACGCCCAGGAAGTACGGAAAATTTTAGAAAAGAACTTTCCACATAAACTTTATAAATCTTATATTCGCAACAGCGTCACATTAAAAGAGGCTTCTTCTCAGGGAAAAAGTATTTTCGAATATGATCCGAATTCCATTGGTGCCTTTGATTATCAAAATTTTGCCGAAGAATTTGTTCGCGATCATGCCGGGGCAAAACAGAAACGCGAATTTTATGAAACCCATTTCCGGAAACTTCCGGATAGTGAGCAACACCGGATTATTCAATATGCCCGTAAAAATCTATCCAACTATAATCGCACTCGTTTGGAAGAATTTGAAAACGAGCCTATTTTAAACCAGGCGTTGATCATCGAAAGAGATAAAATTTTAGAGAAATTGTTTCCTTATCGACAACACTCGCTAAACCAATAATTTGAAATTCAATGGCAAAACGATATATAGCATTCATCATATTATTAACACTCCCCCGGCTATCGTTCGGCGCATTTGATTATCCTGCTTTCAGCGCCAGAAACGCCGCGCTTTCCAACAGCTATATTGCATCCACCCTGGTTTGGGATGGGTTTGTAGTCAATCCCGCTTTATCTGCCAACGCATCTTCCTTTTATGCGGCGTTAAATTATTCTCAGCTATTCAATTTGAAAGATTTACGATACGCTAACGGCCTTGCAGTAATGCCCGTGGGTTCGCTTGGCTTGGGATTGAGTATCGAGAATTTCGGAAACTCGCTTTATAGTGAAAACAAACTTACAATCAATGCATCTAAGCTACTATATAACAACAAGTTAGCGGTTGGCGTTTCATTTAGCGTTTACCATATTTCCGCCACGCGATACAATAGCAGCAGTACCTTTGGCCTCACGCTCGGCATTCAATATCGTGTGTTGCCCAAATTATATTTAGCAGGCGTCATCGAAAATATCAACCAGCCAACGATTAATGGATTTGGCGAAGAAATTCCCCAACGCATTAAGGCCGGGTTCCAGTTTGCCCCGGCGGAAGAATTACGAGCGCATTTAACCGTGCAAAAAGACAGCTACTTTTCACCGGAAGTACTATTCGGGGTTGAATATCAGTTGTTCAATAATGTTGATTTATTTAGCGGGTATTCAACTTTTGTAACAACGCCGTCGTTTGGCCTCGCACTTAATGTCGCCAAAATAGAAGCGAGCTATGCCATGCAATATCACTTTGATTTGGGAGCAACGCATTTTGTAGGGATTGCCTTCAATGCAGGGAGCTAACCAAGTTATAATATGAGAGAAAAAGTATACATTGAAACAAGTATTATTGGTTATTTAGCATCTCGATTAAGTCGAGATTTAATCGTTGCAGCCCAGCAAAAAATAACACAAGAATGGTGGGAAGATCGCCGATCTCATTTCGATCTGTACATATCACAATTAGTGATTCAAGAAGCCGAAAAAGGTGATAAAAAAGCGGCAGCCGAAAGAATAACTACTTTGGAAAAAATTCCGCTATTGGAAATAAAAACTGAGGCAGTAGATTTAGCTGAGAAGTTTTTAAGTTTCAAAAAATTACCGAAGAAGGCTTCTGCTGATGCGTTGCATATTGCTATTAGCACTGTCTTTGGTTTGGACTATTTGTTGACATGGAATTGTAAGCATATTGCGAATGCTGAGATACAAAAATCGCTGGCAAAAATATGCCTGGAAGAAGGATATGAATTGCCAATAATCTGTACCCCCTATGAATTGAAGGGAGAATAACGATGTGGAAAGATCCAATAGTAGAACAAATCCACAAAATTCGTCAGGAATTCGCTGGCAATTTTAATTTTGATTTGAAAGCAATGTTTGAAGATTTAAAAGAACAAGAGAAGAAGAACAGACAAAGAATAGTATCCTTGCCGATTAAGCGGAAAATTATCGAGCAGCCAAAATCGATGGTTGCAAATTAAAGTGATTATCAGAATATTTAAGGTTATATTTTACAGCTAGTTGCACAAACAGCACTCCCAACATTGTATCAACCTGTTTAAAAATGATTAAACAACTCTTTATCATTACCTTAATATCCGTCTTTAGCCTGTTTGCACAGGATAGTAAGAAAGAAATAGAGGAAGCGGAAGGCCAGCTTAACCAGCTTAAAAGAGAAATCTCTAACCTTCAGAGAAAGCTGCAAAAATCCGAAAGGAATTTGCAGACCTACCTTACCGATCTCAAAAACCTTGATAACCAAACCACCAAACAGCACAAAGTGTTACGAATTTTGCAAGATGAAATTCAACGAAACCGCTCGACAATATCCCGGTTGAATTCGCAAATTGGTGATCTCGATTCCCAAATCGCCAACCTTCAAGATATTTTTCGCAAACAGATTGTTTTCACCTACCGGTATTTGAACGGTCGCGAGTTAGAGTGGCTGCTGGGATCAGATAATTTTAACCAGGCTTTAATCCGTTTGCGGTATTTTCAAACCATTTCCCAAAGCGCTAAAAGAGTGTATCAACGCTTACAGGAAAAACAAATCGAGCTTCAGACATTACACGATAACCGCAAATTGGAACTTGGGCAAAAGCAAAAACTTGCCAATGAAAAAACCTCCGAGCAAAAACAATTAGAACGGAAAAGACATGATCGCCAAAAATTGGTAAATAATATTTCTCAAAATAAAACTTTACTGGAAGGCGCCATTCAAGAAAAGCGAAAGAGTTACCAGCAACTGACCAGCTTAATCAGCTCTTTGGAAAGGGAACGGGAGCGAGGGGAACGCAAATTGGCGCCGCAAGCGCAAATCGAATGGGATAAAATTAAGGGCAATTTTGGCGATCAAAAGCGAAAACTTAACTGGCCGATTCGCGGTAAAATTCTCCACCCGTTTGGCCAATATCGAAACCCGAAATTGAAGACCACCCTCGTAAACAACGGTATCGATATAAAAGCCAATAAGGGCGATAATATTCGCAGCGTATTTTCCGGCGTGGTAAGTTTAATTACTTACATGGGTGGATTCGGCAACACGGTCATTGTCGATCATAACAAAGGATATTATACCGTCTATGCTCACCTTGATGAAATTATCGTCAAAAAATTCCAGATAATTGAAGCCGGCACAATCATTGGCACAGTCGGAGAATCCGGTTCGCTGGAAGGCGCCAAACTCCATTTTGAAATTTATGCCAACAATCAACCACAAAACCCGACGAAATGGTTAAAGAAACTGTGAGTGACAAGTAACGAAAAGGCAAGTGACAGTAGCAAGTCTTTTGATGCAAGCCAGGGAAATTTACTATAACGAAGAACAGACAACGGACAGCGAGCAACCCAATATCCTTCATCCTTGATCTTTATATTCTTCTTTAGCATATTAGTTGGCTTGAAATGAACAATAAACGCTCGGTCTAAAACTTCGGAGAGCTTACCATGAATATTCACCCGGGACATTTTGTAGCGGTTTTTGGCGGCGCCTGCGCCGGATCGGAAGCGGCGTTTCGATTGGCAGAACGCGGCATTTACGTGGCAGTGTTTGAACAGCAAGCCCTGCCACACGGCAAAATTGAAGATGGTTTGCCCAAGTGGCATGTAAAATTGCGCAACAAAGAAGAAAACAAAATTGACAACAAGATTTCCCATCCTAATATTTTTTATATCCCCAAAACCAAATTAGGCCAGGATATTCAATTTGAAGATGTGATAAACAACTGGGGATTTAGCGCAGTAATTTTGGCCAGCGGCGCCTGGCGCGACCGCCCGCTGCCGGTAGAAGGCATCGATAATTATATTGGCCGGGGATTTTATTATCAAAATCCATTTGTCGATTGGTTTAATCACCACCACGAGCCGGGCTATGACCGATTTCAATACGAAGCGCTCGATAATGCCCTGGTGATTGGCGGTGGATTAGCCTCAATTGATGTGGTGAAAATTTTAATGCTGGAAACCACCAAACAGGCACTGGCAAATCGCAACATCAAAACCGATATTTTGACCCTGGAACACAAAGGCATCCCCAAAACACTGGAAAACCTCGGTGTAGAGTTCGAAGACCTCGGCGTTAAAGGCTGCACGCTGTTTTATCGCCGGCGCAATATGGATATGCCGCTTGGCCCCATGCCGCCGAATGCTACCCCGGAACGAATCGCCAAACTACAGCAGGTGCGAGTTAAAATTCTGAACAATGCCCGGCGCGATTACCTGTTTCAGTTTGAAGAACGCTGCAAACCAATTGATAAGATTGTGGAAAACGACCGCCTGGCCGGCCTTATCTTTCGCCGCACAGAGATTGTCGATGGCCGGGTGAAAGATATCCCCAATAGCGAATTTGAAGTGCGCTCTCCGCTCACCATCTCCTCTATTGGCAGTATTCCGGAAGCGATTCCCGGCGTTAGCGCCAAAGGTGAATTATTTATCATCTCCGACGAAGACACCGGTAAGTTTGACGACTACGAAAATGTGTTTGCCGTCGGCAATGCCGTTACTGGTCGTGGCAACATCCGCGAGTCCGAAGTTCACGCCCGAAAGGTGACGCAGCGGTTTATGGATGAATTTCTCAATTGGAGTGAAGATGATTTTAAATTAGTCTTCGACCAGGGATGGGAAAAACTGGCCGCAACCACAGCCAAACGAACACTCGCCACGGATCAAATCCAATCAATCCTCAACCGCATTTCCGAAAGCCAGCAGCGGGTGGGTTACAATGGCGATTATCAAAAGTGGGTGGAGAAACATTTGCCGGTGCGGTTGGAGGATTTGTTGGAAACAGAACAGAATTAACAAATTTCTTGATACAAAAATTTGATGCAAAATATCATCCAAATCGCCGGAATTATCGATCAGGAAGAAGCAGATATGCTCACCACCGCCGGTGTGGATTGGCTGGGATTTCCCTTCCGCCTGCCGGTGAATGCAGAAGATATTTCCGAAGCTGCTGCCGCTGAGATTATTGCGTCTCTCAAACCACCTCACGCCGGTGTGCTAATTACCTACCTCAATTCCGCAGATGATATTCTCCAACTTTGCCGCGAGTTAAGTACGATGAAAGTGCAAATTCACGGAAGCATCGCTTTCGCGGAATTACAAAAATTACGAACGCTTGCGCCAAATATGTTTATCATGAAAAGTCTTGTCGTGCGTGGGGATAATTTGCCGGAGCTATCGCGGCAAGTTGAACAATTTCAACCACTTGTAGACGCATTTATCACCGACACTCACGATCCGGCCACCGGCGCAGATGGTGCTACCGGAAAAACGCATGATTGGAACGTCAGCCGGCGATTAGTTGAGATTTCTGCCAAACCGGTTATCCTGGCCGGTGGTTTAAAACCGGAGAACGTGCGAGAAGCGATTTTAACCATTCGCCCTGCCGGCGTCGATGCCCACACCGGCGTGGAAGACACAGATGGCCGGAAAAGCCGGGATAAAATCGAACGGTTTGTTTCCGAAGCACGAGAGGGTTTTAAACTGTAATTCAAGTTTTCAACTTGAATTTGAAAAGAGCCAAAGCAGTACTCAAATCATAAGTACCAGGGAAACATTCCCAAACGAACCCTGTTCCATCGAAACTATTTCCAAAACCTCATTACCATGTTACAAAATATTCTCAAAAAGATACCAACACGATTTTCAACCTCAGCAGAAGTGCGAGAAACAATTATTGCTGCCTGCAAACACAATTCCGATATTGCAACTTACTATAATTTAGGCGAAAGCGAACAGGGACGATCTATCGACGCTGTGATAATCGGCTCCGGTAAAAAAACCATCAGTTTGTTAGCCGGGGCGCATTCCGATGAGCCAGTTGGCCCGGAAACCCTCCGCACATTTATCCTGGAAGGGCTGCCACAGCGAGAAAATCTGCGCCCACTGCTCCAAACATTTCGCTTTGTTATCATTCCCCACATCAATCCCGATGGTGAGGCGCAAAACCAACCCTGGATTCAACAATGGCCAGATATTGGCGCATATTTGCAACACGCCTTCCGTGAAAGGCCGGGACGCGATCTGGAATTTGGCTATCCCGATATGCGTATCGAGAATCGCTTGATTTCGCAATTTTTAGAGCAGTATGCGCCGTTTTCACTCCATCTTAGCTTGCACGGCATGGGATTTTCCGAAGGACCAATGCTGCTAATCGAGCGTCATTGGATCGAAGCAACGCGGGAGTTGCAATCAAAATTTATCGCTTATACTCAAAACCTCGGGTTAAGTTTACATGACCACGACCGTAAAGGCGAAAAAGGCTTTTTATACATCGGGCCGGGATTTACGACCACACCGGAAGGGAAAGCAATGCAAGCGTACTTTCGTTCGCGAAACGATGAGGTGACGGCGCAACTGTTTCATTTAAGCTCGATGGAATACGTAAGAAATTTAGGAGGAAACCCGCTCTGCCTGGTTACGGAATTACCGTTATTTATTATCGGCCGCCAATCGCCCAAAAAGCCGCCCGGCATTCCGGTAGATTACCTGGATTTTAGAAACCAAATCCCGGAATTGCAAAGACGATTATCTAACGAGGAATCTATCGGCAATATTATTTCCGAATTCAAGATTCAGCCATTCGATTTGCAAACAGCGATTCGATTTCAGCTTTTTGTGATTCAGTTAGGGTTGGATGTTATATAGGCGGTAGGCAAGTAGGCAATAGGCCTGTCTCTTATACACATCTGAC